>NZ_CP104096.1:0-160463 GCF_033370915.1 Candidatus Shikimatogenerans bostrichidophilus
TTAATTAAATTTATTAAATTTTTTATTAAATTTTTTTAATTTTTTTTTATCAATTTTTTTCTTTTTATTTTTTTTAATTTTTTTAATTAAATTATTTAAAATATTTAATTGTTTAAATATATTATTTTTATTATTTTTTTTAAATTTATTAAATAAAGAAAATATATTAAATAAATTTAATATTTTTTTTAAAAAATTTAATTTTTTAATTTTTTTAAAAAAATAAAAATTATTTAAAAGTTTTAATAGTTTAAATTTATTATATTCATTTAATAGAGTAAAATGGTTTAAATATTTAAATAAATATTTAAAATGTTTAAATAATTTTAATTTATTTTTTATTTTTAATATTTTTAATTTATTTAATTTATTTAATTTATTATTTTTATTAAATTTATTTAATTTTATATTTAAACATAAACCTTTTAATTCTTTTATTAATACATTTAATGATTCAGGAATTCCAGGGTTAGGAAGTTTTTTACCTTTTACAATAGCTTCATAAGTTTTTTTTCTACCTATTATATCATCTGATTTAATAGTTAATAATTCTCTTAATATATTAGATGCTCCATATGCTTCTAAAGCCCATACTTCCATTTCTCCAAATCTTTGACCACCATATTGCGATTTACCACCTAATGGTTGTTGAGTTATTAAAGAATATGGACCAATTGATCTAGAATGTATTTTATCTTCTACCATATGACCTAATTTTAACATATATATTACTCCTATAGTAACTTTATTATTAAATTTTTCACCTGTTAAACCATCATATAAATCAGTTCTACAATATTTTTTAAGTTTAATATATTTTTTATAATATTTATTAATATTTTTAATTGAAAAACCATTAAATACAGGTGAATAAAAACTTATTTGTTTTTTATATCCTATATAACCTAATATTGATTCTAATATTTGACCTATATTCATTCTAGAAGGTACACTAAGAGGATTTAAAATTATATCTATTATAGAACCATCTTTTAGATAAGGCATATCTTCTTCGTTTAATATTTTGGCTATTACTCCTTTATTTCCATGTCTTCCAGACATTTTATCCCCTACTTTTAATTTTCTTTTAATTGCTATAGTTACTTTAGCAACTTTAATAATATCATTAGATAAATCCTCACCTATTTGATATTTATATTTTTTAATTTTAAATTTATTAATTAAAGACTTAATTTTAAAATTATAATTATTAATTAATGAATTAATCGTTATTATATTTTTTTTATTTAAATCAAATAAATATATAAAATATTTATTATATTTTAATAATAATTTATGAATTTTATTAATAAATTTCTTTTTATTTAAATTATTAATTTTAATATTATTAATTTTTAATTTACAATTTTTAATTATATTATAAATTTTTATTAAAAAAAATTTATATAATTTTTTTTTTTGTTTATTAAAATTTAATTTCATTTTTTTTATATTTTTATTTAAAATTTCTGATTTTATTACTACACCATATAATGATGAATGTGCTCTTAAAGATTTATCAATTACTTGATTAGCTTTATTTCCAAATATTAATTTTAATAATTTTTCTTCTGGACTTATTATTGATTTTTCTTTAGGTGCTATTTTACCAATTAATATATCACCAGGTTTTACATAAGTTCCTATTTTAATTAAACCATTTTTATTTAAATATTTAGTTTCATATTTATTTAAATTAGGTATATCATTAGTAAATTCTTCATTTCCTAATTTATTATGTTTTAATTCTAATGTAAACTCTTCTATATGTATAGAAGTAAATGAGTCATTTTTTATTATTCTTTTAGATACTATTATAGCATCTTCAAAATTATAACCTTTCCAAGTCATAAAAGCAACTAATAAATTTTTACCTAACGCTAATTCACCATTTTTATTACCAAAACCTTCACATAATATTTGATTTTTTTTTATTTTTTGTCCTTTTTTAACAATAGGTTTTAAATTAATACAAGTATTCTGATTAGTTTTTTTAAATTTTTTTAATTTATGTATATAATATTTTTTGTTTAAATTTAAATTATTATTAGTATAATTATATTTTATAATTATTCTATTAGAATCTACATATTTTACTATTCCCTGAGATTTAGCGTTTATATAATTTCTTGAATAAAATATTACTTTTTTTTCTATACCTGTACCTACTATAGGTGGTTCTAATTTTAATAATGGTATAGCTTGTCTCATCATATTAGATCCCATTAAAGCTCTATTAGCATCATCATGTTCTATGAAAGGTATTAAAGAAGCTGATATAGATAACATTTGATTATAATAATAATCTTTATAATTTATATTTTGTTTTTTAAAAAAATTACATTCATTATTTTTTCTACCTATTATTATGTCTTTTTTAATATTTATGTTATATGGTACTATAATTTTATTAAATTCTTCGTCTGATGTTAAATAAATTTTTTTTTTACTTATTTTTCCATTTGTAATTTTATAATACGGAGATATTAAAACTCCCATTTTATTTATTTTAGTAAATAAACATAATGAATAAATTAAACCTATATTAGGGCCTTCTGGTGTTTCTATCGGACATAATCTACCATAATGTGAATAATTTACATCTCTTACTTCAAAACTAGCTCTATCTTTTATTAATCCTCCAGGTCCTAATAACGTTAATCTTCTTTTATGTGTTATTTCAGATAATGGATTAGTTTGATCTAGATATTGAGAAAAAGGACTAGTACAAAAAAAGCTATTAATTAAGGAAGATAATATTTTAGAATTAATTAATTTTTTAGGGGTTAAATTTTTTAAATTAGAATTTAATTTATCTTTAATTATATTAGCTAGTCTTTTAAATCCTATATTAAATAAAGAATATAAATGATCACCAATAGTTTTAATTTTTCTATTTGATAAACTATCAATATCATCAATATCATTTTTAGAAATAAAAAAATTAATTAAATTTTTAATTATAAATTTAATATCTATATAATTGATAGTCTTTAAATTAGAATTATTATTAATATTTAATTTATTATTTAATCTATATCTTCCTATTTTACCTAAATTATAATTTTTTTTTGAAAAAAATTTGTTATAAATAAAATTTTTAGCAATATTATAATTAGGTGGTAAATTATTATTAAATAAATAATATATGTAGTTTAAACTTAGTTTATGAGTTTTATATAAATCTTTTTTTATAGTATTGATATATATATTATATTCTATAAAATTTTTTATTATATAAATTTTATTAATATTATTTTTTAATAGTAATTTAATATTATTAAAATTTATTATATTATTTTTTTTAATTAATATTTTATTATTTTTAATTATATCAAATGCATTTTTAGTATTTATTGAATTTATAACTTCTATTTTTTTAATTACATTAAATATTTTCATTAATTTTTTTTCACTTTTATACCCAATTGCTTTTAAAAATATAGTTAAAGGAATTTTTTTTTTTTTATCTATTATTAGATATAAAATATTATTTTTATTTAAATTGAATTCTAACCATGAACCTTTTTTAGGTATAATTTTTGCATAATATGATTTTTCCTTATAAATACCAAAAAATAAACCTGGTGATCTATGAATTTGAAAGACTATTACTCTTTCATTACCATTTATTATAAATGAACCTTTTGATGTAATTAATGGACATGTACCTAAATATACTTTTTCTATAATTGATTTATTTTTATAACTTAATTTTAATTTTAATATTAATGATATATTGTATGTTAATTTATATTTTATACATTCATTAATTGAATATTTAGGTTGTTCAATATAATAATTTAATAATTTTAAAGATATATTTTTTTTTTTATTATAAATTGGAAAAATATTATTTAATATTTTATATAAACTATATTTTTTATAATTATTTAAGTTAATAAAATTGTTAAATGATTTTAATTGTGGTAATAAAAAATCTGGAAAATTAATATTTTCTTTAGTAAAATATATTTTCTTTTTATACATAATTTTATTTTATTTCTATAATTGCATTAATTGCTTTAAATTGGTCTTGTATTTTTTTTGCTTCTTCTAATTTAATTGATTTTTTAATTAAACTAGGCATATTATCTATAAATTTTTTAGATTCAGTTAAACTTAATCCAGTTATTGATTTTAATAATTTAATAACTGGTAATTTTACAGTGCCTATAGATTTTAAATAAATATTTACTTTAGAATTATTATTAGTTGTATTATTAGTAGTATTATTAGTAGTAGTATTAGTAGTAGTAATAGTATGATTATCATACTTAATTCCATATTTATTATCTAAAATTTTAGTTAATTCATTAATATCTTTAATATTTAAATTAACTAATATTTCAGCAATTTTTTTTATATTTTTCATATATAATATAAATATTAATATAAATATAAATATTAATTTATATTATTTTTTAATTTATTTAATAATATTTTATTTATATTTAAAATTTTAATTTTTTTATAATTAATTATAAAATTAATGAAATTTTTTATTTTATTAATTAATATAAAAATAATATTATTAATTAATTCATTTTTAGATTTTAAATTACATAATATATTTATAGAATTATCCCCATAATAATATTTTTCATCAATATATGCAACTTTTAATATAGGATAATTATTATTTAAAATTTTATTATTTTTAATTATATTAGCTATATTCTTATAATTATTTGAAAACATTATTGAATTATTATATTTTAATATAGGTGATAACTTTTTTAATATATATTTTTTTCTTTTAATTATTAAAAATTTTTTAAATAAAGTATTTTTTATTTTTAATAATTTTATATTATTATTATTACAATCTTTTTTAAGTATAAATAAATTTTTAGAATTAAATGTAGATATATCAATTATATAATAATAATTAAATTTTTTAAATAATTTATTAAGATTATTAATAATTTTTTTTTTAATATTTTTATTAATCATATTATATTAATAATTTAAAACTTGGCCCCATAGTGCTAGATAAATATATGTTTTTTATATTAAATAAATATTTATTTTTTAATATATCCATTTTATTTAAAATATATTTTAAATTTTTAATTAAAATTTTATTATCAAAAGATATTTTACCTATAGTAATATTAATTATTTTGTTATTATTATTTTTAATTTCTATATATTTGCTTGATATAATTTGTTTTATTGCTTTATATGGATCATTTGTGATATTATTATTAGAAGGTATTAAACCTTTACTACCTAATATTTTTCCTAATTTTAATATTTTATTAATATAACTTTTAGTAGTAACAATAACATTAAATTTAGTCCATTTTTTATTTTTAATTTTTTTAATATATTTATTACCTCCTATATAAATAGATTTATAATTTAATTTTTTTATTTTATCTCTTTGTTTTTTAGGTATAATAGCTAAAATTATATATTTTTTTCCATTTCCATAAGGTAATAATAAATTTTCTTTTATTATATTAATATTATTATTATTTTTTTTTTTATTTAAAATTAAATTTATATACATATCTATTGAAGAATCAAATTTAGTTTTATTATATTTTTTAATTATTTTAAATATTTTGTCTATATTATAATTATTATTTTTCATTTTTTATTACATTTATCCCCATAGATTTTAATGTCCCTATTATCATAGATATTGCTGATGATAATTTAAAACAATTTAAATCTGGTAATTTATATTTAGCTAATTTTTCTACTTCTTTTATATTAATATTATTTATAATTTTTTTTTTAGGTTCTGATGAACCTTTTTTAATATTTAAAATAGAAAATATTTTTTCTTTTATTGTTTGTTTTTTTATTATAAAATCATAAGTTTTGTTATTATATACAGTTATTATAATAGGTAAAATTTTTCCTTTATATTTTTCAGTTTTTTTATTAAAATTATTACAAAAATCCATAATATTAATACCAACTGATCCTAATGAAGGACCAATAGGTGGTGATGGATTAGCCTTTCCTCCAGGAATACTTAATTTTATTATTTTTAATATATTATTATTATTCATATAATTTAAATTTAATATTTATTTATATTATTAATATTTAATTCTATTTTAGTATTTCTTCCTAATAATTTAATAGATAATATAATATTATTTTTTTTAATTTTTTCAATTTTTCCTTTTATATTATTAAAAATTCCTGAATTTATTATTACATTATCACCTATTTTATAACTATTATTATATTTATTTTTTATTATATTTTTTAATTCATTTTTATTAATTTTTAATGGTAATTTATTATTTCTTTCATTTAAAAACCCTAATATTCCCTTTATTTTTTTTAATATTAATAATATATATTTATTTAAATATATTTTAATAAACATATAACCTGGTATAATTTTTTCTTTATATATTTTTTTTTTACCATTTTTAACTCTAATATATTTTTTTGTAGGTATAAATATATATTTAATATATTTTAATAATTTTTCTTTTATTTTATTTATAATATATTTTTCTTCTCCATTTATTATTTTTAATATATACCATTCTTTTTTTTTCATATATTAATACACGGATGGTAAGACTCGAACTTACAACCTTCGGTTTTGGAGACCGATGCTCTGCCAATTAAGCTACATCCGTAGTTTTATTATTAAATTATTATATTAATTTAATAATTCAGTTATTTTTCCTGCTCCTACTGTTTTTCCCCCTTCTCTAATAGCAAATTTTAATCCTTTATTAATAGCTATAGATTTTTCTAATTTTATAGTTGCATTAATATTGTCACCTGGCATTACCATTTTAATTCCTTTTTCTAGATAAATAGTACCAGTAATATCAATAGTTCTTAAATAAAATTGAGGTTTATATTTATTATAAAACGGAGTATGTCTACCACCTTCTTCTTTTTTAAGAATATATATTTGTGAATTAAATTTTTTATATGATTTAATAGTATTTGGAGTACATAATACCATACCTCTTTTAATTTGTTTTCTTTCTATACCACGTAATAAAATACCAACATTATCCCCTGCTTCTCCTTTATCTAATATTTTTTTAAACATTTCAATTCCTGTAATTGTAGTATCAATAATTTTATTCATTCCTATACATTGTATTTGATCACCTATTTTTATAGTTCCAGTTTCAATTTTTCCTGTACAAACAGTACCTCTTCCAGTTATTGTAAATATATCTTCAATAGACATTAAAAAAGGTTTATTAGTTTCTCTTATTGGATTAGGTATATTTTTATCTATTGTATCCATTAATTTATATATAATATCTATATATTTTTTATCTCCTTTTAATGCTTTTAATGCAGAACCTTCTATAATAGGTACATTATTATAATTGTAATAACTTAATAATTCATTAGTTTCAATTTTAACTAACTCTAATAATTCTTTATCTTTTATTAAATCTATTTTGTTTATAAATACTATTAAATAAGGTACATTTACTTGTTTAGCTAATAATATATGTTCTCTAGTTTGTGGCATTGGTCCATCAGTAGCAGCTATTACTAATATAGCACCATCCATTTGAGCTGCTCCAGTAATCATATTTTTTATATAATCTGAATGTCCTGGACAATCAATATGAGCATAATGTTTATTTTCTGTTTCATATTCTATATGTGAAGTATTAATTGTAATACCTCTTTCTTTTTCTTCAGGTGCATTATCTATAGCTGAAAATTTTTTTTCTATAGCTAATCCTTTTATTGATAATGCTTTTGTAATAGCTGCTGTTAATGTAGTTTTTCCATGATCTACGTGACCTATAGTACCTATATTTATATGAGGTTTTTCACGAATAAATTTTTCTTTTGACATTTTAAATTTATAATTTATAAGCGGAAAACGGGTCTCGAACCCGTAATCTTCAGCTTGGAAGGCTGACGCTCTACCAATTGAGCTATTTCCGCAAAATTATGGGGAGAGTAGGATTTGAACCTACGAAGATAATTAATCAACAGATTTACAGTCTGTCCTCGTTAACCACTTGAGTATCTCCCCAATATTAAGCCGATGGTAGGATTTGAACCTACAACAACGAGATTACAAATCACGTGCTCTACCGATTGAGCTACATCGGCATTTATTAATAATTAATATAATATAAATATAATAATAAAACAAAATAATGCAATATAATTTTAAAAAAATAGAAGAAAAATGGAGAAAAATCCATAATAAAATTAATTTTTTAAAAATTAATAAAAAAAAGAAAAAAAAATTTTATATACTTAATATGTTTCCTTATCCTTCAGGATATGGATTACATGTAGGACATACAGTAGGATATATATATTCAGATATAATTGCTAAATATAAATTAGGTAAAAATTATAATATATTAAATCCTATAGGTTTTGATTCTTTTGGTTTACCTGCAGAACAATATGCTATTAATAATAATGAACATCCAATAAAAATAATAAAAAAATCAATAAAAAAATTTAAAAAACAAATTAAAAGATTAGGAGTTTTTTTTAATTGGGATAGAGAAATAATAACTCATAATAGTAAATATTATAAATGGACACAGTGGATATTTATTAAATTATTTAATTCATGGTATGATAAAAATAATAATAAAGCTAGAAATATAAAATATTTAATTAATAAAATTAAGAAAAATAAATTTTTTTTAAATAAAAAGTTAATAAAATTTAATGATGAAAATAAATTATTTAAATTTTTAAATAAATTTAGATTAATTTATTTAAAAAAAAGTTATGTAAATTGGTGTCCTAAATTATCTACTGTACTTTCTAATGAAGAAATAGATAATGGAAAAAGTATAAGAGGGGGTTATGATATTATTAAAAAAAAAATGTTACAATGGCATATAAGAATTACTAAATATTGTGATAGATTATTAAATGATTATAAGTATATTAAATGGCCTAAAAATATTAAAAAATCTCAAAAACAATGGATAGGAAAAAAAAAAGTAAATTATTTTTATTTAAAAAATAAAAAAAATAAATTTAAAATATATTGTTATAAAAAAAAAGATATTAATAAAATTAATAATATAATATTTGTTGCCCCTTCTTATAATACAGATATATTAATAAAAAATTATATAAAAGATAAAAATAAAATTAAAAAGATAATTAATTCTATTTATAATAATGAAAAAAAAAAAATTTTAATAAAAACAAATATATATAATAATAATAATAATAAAATAAATATATATATTAGTAATTATTTTATAAATAAAAGTTTAAATAATGTATATATAAATATAAATAATAAAGGAAATTTTTTTAAATTAAAAAATTATAAAATATTAAGTTTAGAAAAAGATTTTAATATAAAAGATATTAAAATAGATAATAAAAATATTAAGAAAAAATTTATTTTTAATTTAAAAGATATTGTATTTTCAAGACAAAGATATTGGGGAGAACCAATTCCAATATATTATAAAAATAATATTCCATATAATATAGATATAAAAAGTTTGCCATTAAAATTACCTTATATAAAAAATATTAATATTTTAAAATTAAAAGATTATGATAAATGGGCTTGGAATAATAAAAATAATAAAATTGTAAGTAAAAAATTAATAAATAAAAAAAAAAATATATATAAATTAGATGTAAATACTATGCCTAGTGTTGCAGCATCAAATTGGTATTATATAAGATTTATAGATCCTTATAATAATAATACTATTGTAAATAGTAATAAAATAAAATATTGGAAAAATGTAGATTTATATATTGGAGGTTCAGAACATACTAATGGACATTTATTATATTCTAGATTTTGTCATAAATTTTTGAAAGATATAAAAATATTGAATACTAAAGAACCATTTAAAAATTTTATTAATCAAGGAATTATATTGTATTATTCTAATATTATTTATAAAATAAAAGATAAAAATATATTTGTTTCTTATGATATAATTAAAAAAAATAAATATATTAATATTCAAAAAATATATGTAATTAAAAAATATATAAATAATAAAAAATATTTAAATATAAATAAATTTATAAAAAATTATAAAATATATAAAAATTTTAAATTTAAATTAAATAATAATAAAAAATTTATATGTAAAATAAAATTAGAAAAAATGTCTAAATCAAAATTTAATATAGTAAATCCTGATGAAATTATAAATAAATATGGAATTGATTGTTTTAGATTATATCAAGTTTTTATGGGACCTTTTAATAAAAAAAAAATATGGAATGTAAATAATATAATAGGAATTTATAGATTTTTAAATAAAATTTGGAATTATATAATTAATAATAATTTTATTAATATTAAACCTAATTATGAAGAAAATAATATAATTAATAAATTAATATTAAAAATAAAAAATAATTTTAAAATTTTTAATTTAAATACTTCTATAAGTAATTTTATGATTACTTTAAATAAATTAATAAATATTAAGTGTTATAATAAAATTATTATTAAAAAATTTATAATATTATTTTCATCATTTGCTCCTTATATATCAGAAGAAATTTGGTTTTTATTAGGTAATAAAAAAAGTATATTTTTTGAACAACAACCTGATTTAAATAAAAAATATTTAATAAAAAAAAATATTAAATATATAGTTATGATTAATAATAGAAAAAAAATTATTATTTATATAAATAAAATTAATAATAATAAAAATTATTTAATTAATAAAATAATAAATAATAAAAATTTAAATATTAAAAATTATAAAAAAATTATTTATATAAAAAATAGAATTATTAATTTTTTAATTTAAGTTTAGTTTTAATTATCATAATGTGACATATTACAATACTTAAACTATCTATATAATCATAATTTTTATTATAATTTAATTTTTTATTTAAAATATTTTCTAATATATTTTTTATTTTTTTTTTAGAACAATTTCCATCTCCTGAAATTATATATTTTATAGTTTTTGGTGAATATTCTATAAAAGGAATATTATAATATATAAATAATAATAAAATTGTTGTTTGTAATTGAATTAAATTTCTCATAGTTTTTACATTTTTTCCTAAAAATATTGATTCTATAACTAAAAAAGTAGGATTATATAATTTTATTATTTTTTTTATTTTTAAATAAATTGTAATTAATTTTAAATATATATTTTTTATATTAGATAATTTAATATCTTTTAATAATATTATAAATATTTTATTATGATAAAATTCTATTACAGATAAACCTATATTATTTAATCCTGGATCTATTCCAATAATAATATTCTTTTTATTGATATTCATTATAATAATAATTAAATTTAATATATGAAAATATTTAAGAAATACAAATATTATAAAAAGAAAATTAAAAAAATTAATAAAAAAATTTGTAATATTATTTCTATTAAATATAATGTATTATTTCCAGGCTTAATATTAATGATTAATTTAAATAATAAAAATATTATTAATAAAATAAATAATTTATATAAAAAAAAAAAATTAATAGGAGTAATTACAAAAAATAATAAATTAAAAAATAAAATATATAAAGTAGGTACTGTAGGAAAAATATTAAAAATTATAAATTTAAATAATAAATTAATAATTATAATAAAAGGTAAATATAGATTTAAAATTAGAAATAATTTATACAATTATAATAACAAATATTTTAAAGCTATAATAAAAAAAATAAAATCTTATAAATGTAGTAATAAAAAATATTTAATATTATTTTATATAATTAAAAATTTAATAATAAAAATAATTAAAATAAATGATATTTTAAATAATAAATTAATTAATACTGTATATGAGATTAAAAATATAATACATTTAACAAATTTTATAAATATAAATTTAAAATTAAATTATAAAAAAAAACAAAAAATATTAGAAGAAAATAATATTATAAAAAGATTATATAAATTATTAATCAATTTAAAAATAGAATATAAAAAAATTTTATTATTTAATAAATTTAAATATAAAATAAATAATAAATTAAAACCTAAAATTAATAATTTTGATTTTTATGAAGATAATATATTAAAATCATTATTAAAATTATATAAAAAAAAAAAACATAAATTATCAAAAAAAGTTAAAAAATTTTTTTTAGTTGAATATTATAAACTTAAATTATTAAATTATCAATTACCAGAATATTCAATTAATATAAATTATTTAAAGTTTTTTATTTCATTACCTTGGTATAAGTATACTAAAGATAATTATAATTTATTAAGAGCTAAATTTTTATTAAATAAATTTCATTATGGTTTAAAAGATATAAAAAATAGAATATTAGAATATTTAGCTATTTATAAATTAAAAAAAGGTAATGTAAAATCTCCAATAATATGTTTATATGGTCCTCCAGGTGTAGGAAAAACATCATTAGGAATATCTATAGCTAAAGTATTAAATAGAAAATATGTAAGAATATCTTTAGGAGGTTTACATGATGAATCTGAATTAAGAGGCCATAGAAAAACTTATATAGGAGCAAGACCAGGTAGAATATTACAAAATATAAAATTAGCTAATAGTTCAAATCCAGTTTTTGTATTAGATGAAATAGATAAAATAAGTGTAGGATATAATGGAAATCCCTCATCAGCAATGTTAGAAATTTTAGATCCTGAACAAAATAAAAATTTTTATGATAATTATTTAGAAATTGGATATGATCTATCAAAAGTTTTATTTATAGCTACTGCAAATAATATTAATAATATAAATGATGCATTATTAGATAGAATGGAAATAATTAATATTAATGGATATGTAGTAGAAGAAAAAATTAAAATAGCAAAAAAATATATAATTCCACAACTAATAAGACAAAATGGAATAAAAAATAAAATTAAAATTAATGATAAAATATTAAATAATATTATTTTAAATTATACTTATGAATGTGGTATAAGAAAACTTAAAGAATGTATAGATAAAATTATACGTTATATAGCTAAATATTTAGTTATGAAAAATATAATAATTTCTAAAATAGATAATAAATTATTAGTTAAAATTTTAGGATATTCAAAATTACATAAAACATATGAAAAAATTAATATTCCAGGGGTATGTGTAGGATTAGCTTGGACTAATAATGGAGGTGAAATATTATATATAGAAACCAATTTAATTAAAGGTAAAGGATTATTAAGTATTACAGGTAATGTAGGTAAAATAATGAAAGAATCAGTTATTATAGCAATGAAATATATAAAAGCTAATTATAAAATATATAATATAAATTATAAATTATTAACTAATTATGATGTTCATTTACATATTCCTGAAGGTTCAATACCTAAAGATGGACCCTCAGCCGGAATAACAATATTTACTGCATTATTTTCATTATATACTAATAAAATAATAAAACATTATACAGCAATGACAGGGGAAATAACTTTAAGTGGAAAAATATTAGAAGTAGGTGGTATAAAATATAAAGTATTAGGAGCTAAAAGATCATTAATAAAAAATATAATATTACCAAAAAATAATAAAAATGATGTAAAAGAAATAAATAAAAAAATATTAAATAATATTAAAATATTTTATGTAAATAAATTAGAAGATATAATAAAAATAGCATTTAAATAAATTATGAAATATATTATTACTGCAGCTTTTCCTTATACTAATGGTTATATACATATAGGTCATTTGTCAGGTGTATATATACCTAGTGATATATATTATAGATATTTAAAAATAAATAATAATAATAAAGTAATATTTATTTCAGGTTCTGATGAACATGGATCATCAATATTAATAAAATCATTAAAGGAAAAAAAAAATATTAAAAGTATAATAAATAAATATCATAATTATAATAAAAAATATTTAAAAAAATTTAATATTAAATTAAATAATTATTATAGAACTACCAATAAAAACCATCATAATTTAGTAAAAATAATATTTAAAAAATTATTTTTAAAAAAAATGTTAAAAAAAAAAATAAGTTATGAATATTATGATAATTATTATAAACAATTTTTATCTGATAGATATGTTATAGGTTTATGTCCTTATTGTAATTATAAATATTCTTATTCAGATCAATGTGAAAAATGTGGAAATATTATAAAAGAAGGAAAATTATTAAATCCAATTTCAATTTTAAGTAAAAAAAAACCTATTTTAAAAAAAACTATTAATTTTTTTATAAATATTAAAAAAAATAAAAAATTAATAAAAAAATTTTTAAAATTTTTAATAAAAAATAAAAATAATAAAATTAATGTAATAAATAATATAAAATATTATTTAAATAATTTAAAAAATAGATCAATTACTAGAGATTTAAAATGGGGAGTTAAATTACCAATTAATAAATATAAAAATAAAGTAATATATGTATGGTTTGAGGCTTTAATAGGATATTTATCATCAAGTATAGAATATTGTAAAAAAAAAAAAATAAAATGGTATAAATATTGGAAAAATAAAAATACTAAATTAATTACTTTTATTGGTAAAGATAATATTTATTTTCATTGTATATTATTACCTATAATATATAAAAATTATAATAATAAATTAATTATTCCTAATTATATAAACTCAAATAATTTTTTAAAATTAGAAGGAAAAAAAATATCTACTTCTAAAAATTGGACAATTAATTTACATGAGATATTAAATATTTTACCTAATATGCAAGATTCTATAAGATATGCATTAATAATGGATATGCCAGAAAATAAAGATACAAATTTTACACTTAAAAAATTTAAATTATATAATAATTCAATATTAATAGGTATATTAGGAAATTTTATTAATAGATCAATAGTTTTATTAAATAAAAAAAATAATGGACTAATATTAAAACCATTAAAAATAAATATAAAATATAAAAAAATTATTAACATAATTAATAAATATCCAATTAAAATTTATAAATTAATTAAAAAATTTAAATTTAGAGATGCAATATGTAAATTTATTAATTTATCTAGAATAGGAAATAAATTATTATCATATAAAAAACCATGGAGTATAAAAGATATAAATAAATTTAATGATATAATGTATATAGTATTTAAAATTATTATAATGATAACATATTTATCATATATATTTTTACCTAATACCAATAAAAAATTATTAAATATTTTAAATTTAAATAGAAAAAATATAAATAAAATAATATTAAATAAAAAAGATATTAATAAACATAAAATTAATAAAAATAAAATTATATTTAATAAAATTTATAATAAAGATATTAATAAAATAATTAGTATTATAAAAAATAGATAAATGAAAATTAAAAAATATTATAGTCAAAATTTTTTAATTAATAAATATTATATAATAAAAATAGTAAATTTTTTAAAAAATAGTAAAAAAAAATATGATTGTATTTTAGAAATTGGTGCAGGAATTGGAAATTTAAGTAAAGAATTAATAAAAAAAAATAAAAATAATATTATATTTATTGAAATTGATAAAGATTTATTTAAAAAATTAAAAAATAAATTTAAAGGATATAAAATAATTAATATTAATATTTTAAATTGTAATTTAAAAAAATTAGGTTATAAAAAATATTATATAATAGGTAATTTTCCATATAATATATCAAGTAAATTAATATTATGGATAATAAAAAATAAAAAATATATAGTTGAATGTATTGGTATGTTTCAAAAAGAATTTGTTAATAGTATATTAAGTATTAATAATAAATTTAAAACTAAATTATCAATTTACATAAATTTATATTTTAAAGTAATTAAATTATTTAATATTAAAAATAAAAATTTTTTTCCTATTCCAAAAGTTAATTCAACTGTTATAAAGTTAAATAAAATAAAAAATAATTTATTAAAAAAAAATAATATAAATGAAAAAAAATTTTTTTTATTTATAAAAGAATGTTTTAAATATAAAAGAAAAATAATAAAAAATTCATTATTTTATTTTTTTAATAAAAAAAATAATTATAATCAATTATTTTTTAAAAGAATTGACGAATTAAATATATATGAAATAATAAAATTATATAAAATTATTAATAAAAATGAAATTAAAAAAAAAAAAATATAAATATGGATTTTATACTAATATAAAATCTAATACGTTATCAATAGGTATAAATAAAAATATTATTAAAAAAATATCTAAATTAAAAAATGAACCAAAATGGATGACAAAATGGAGATTAAAATCATTTAAATATTGGAAAAAATTAAAATATCCTAAATGGTCTAATTTAAATTATAAAAAAATAAATTTTAATTTAATTAGTTATTTTTCAGAAATAATAAAAAAAAATAATAAATTAGATAAAAAAATTATAAATACTTTTGAAAAATTAGGAGTACCTATTAAGAATAATAATAAAAAAATTTCTATTGATTTTATTTTTGATTCTACTAGTATAACAACAACTTATAAAAAAATATTAAATAAATATGGGATTATATTTTGTTCAATAAATGAAGCAATTAATAAATATAGTAATTTAATTAAAAAATATATGGGTACTGTTGTATCTTATAAAGATAATTATTATGCATCATTAAATTCAGCTGTATTTTCTGATGGTTCATTTTGTTATATTCCTAAAGGAGTAAAATGTCCAATAGAATTATCTACTTATTTTAGAATAAATAATAGTTTAATTGGTCAATTTGAAAGAACATTAATAATAGTTGATGATGGTGGTTCAGTAAGTTATTTAGAAGGTTGTACAGCACCTATTAGAAAAAATAATCAATTACATGGCGCAGTAGTAGAATTAATTGCATTAAATAATGCTAAAATAAAATATTCAACAGTACAAAATTGGTATCAAGGGGATAAAAAAGGTAAAGGAGGAATATATAATTTTGTAACAAAAAGAGGAATATGTAATAATAATTCAAAAATTACATGGATTCAATTAGAAACTGGTTCATTATTAACTTGGAAATATCCATCATGTATTTTAAAAGGTGATAATTCAATTGGTGAATTTAGATCAGTATCATTAACTAATAATTATCAACAAATAGATACAGGTACTAAAATGATACATATAGGAAATAATACAAAAAGTATAATAATATCTAAAAGTATATGTATGGATAATTCAATAAATACATATAGAGGTTTAGTTAAAATAAATAATAATTCAAAAAATTCAAATAATTATACTCAATGTGATTCTTTATTAATAGGTAATAAATGTAGTACTCATACTTTACCATATATAATATCTACTAATTCGTCAGCTAAAATAGAACATGAATCTACTATATCAAATATAGAAGAAGAACAAATATATTATTGTAATCAAAGAGGAATTAATAATGAAAATGCAATGTCTATAATAGTTAATGGTTTTAGTATGGAAATAATAAAAGAATTACCTTTAGAATTTGCATTAGAAGCAAAAGAATTATTAAATATAAAGTTAAATAATACTGTAGGATAATAATATAATAATAATATATGTTAGAAATTAAAAATTTATATGTAAAAATAAAAAATAATTTAATTATTAAAGGATTAAATTTAAAAATTAAAAAAAATGAAATACATGTTATTATGGGACCAAATGGATCAGGTAAAAGTACATTATCATATATAATTTCAGGTAAACCTAAATATATAATAGATAAAGGAAAAATATTATTTAATAAAAAATTAATTAATAATTTATCACCTTATGAAATATCTAAATTAGGAATATTTTTATCTTTTCAATATCCAATAGAAATTAATGGGATAACAATGTATATATTTTTAAAAAATATATTAAAAAATAAATATAAGAATAAAGTATTATTTAAAAAAATATATAAAGTATGTAAAAAATTAAATATTAATAAAAATAATTTATATCGTTATTTTAATGTAGGTTTTTCAGGAGGTGAAAAGAAAAAAAATGAAATATTACAAATGTTATTATTAAAACCTAAATTAGTAATATTAGATGAAATTGATTCTGGTTTAGATATAGATACATTAAATTTAATATTTAAAAATATTAATAAATATAAAAAAAAATATAAATGTTCATTAATAATAATTACACATAATACAAATATTGTAAAATATATTAATCCAAATTATGTACATATATTGTATAATGGGAAAATAATAAAAAGTAGTAATAAAAATATAATATACAATATTGATAAATATGGATATAAAAAAATAATAAAAAATGAAAATAAAAAAAATAATTAATAATATAAATAAAAAAAAAAGAAAAAAAATATTAAAATTATTAATTAAAAAAAAAAAAAATATAAAAGATAAATATAAATATTCAAAAATTAAAAATATTATAAAATTTAATAAATTTTATAATAAAAATAATAATAAAAAAAAATATAAATTTAAAAAAAAATATAAAAATGATATTAATATAATATATATAAATGGAAAATTAAATAATATAATTATTAAAAAAAAAATAAAAAAATTTATTAAAATAAAAAAAATATTAATTAAAAAAATATTTAATAAATATTTAAAATATTTTATATTTTATAATTATTATTCTTTTATTAATTTATTATCAAATTATAATAATTATATATATATAATAGATATAAATAATATTCATAAAATAAATTTAAAAATATATTTTATATTTTTAAAAAAAAATAAATATAAAAATATAATTAATGATAATCTTTTTATAAAAGTAAAAAATAAATTAAATATTATAGATAAATATATATTAAAAAATAAAAATAAAAGAATTATTAATAATTTAATAATAAATATATTATTAAAAAAAAATAGTAAAGTAAATTATTATAAATTTTATAATAATAAAAATAATTTATATAATATTAATAATATATATATATATCAAGATTATAAAAGTAAATTAATATTATATAATATATATTTAAATAATAAATTTACATTAAATGAAATAAATATTAAATATATTAATAATAATTGTTATACAAGATTATATAATATTATTATATTAAGTAATAATCAAATATTAGAAAATTATATAAATATAATAAATAATTATAATTATTGTAATAATAAATTATATTATATAGGGATTTATAATAATAATTCATATTGTGTAATAAATGGTATAATTAATATAAAAAAAAATACTAAAGATAATATAGCATTACAAGATTATAAAAATTTTATTTTATCTAATAAAGTATTTTTATTTTCTAAACCTGAATTAAATATTAATTCTAATAAAGTTATATGTTCTCATGGTTTAACATTAGGTAAAATAGATAAAAATATAATTTATTATTTATTAACTAGAGGTTTAAAATTAAAAGAATGTAAAATAATATTTTATTTATCTAATATTTATAATTATTTAAAAATAAATAATAAAATTTTAAAAAATATAAATAAACAAATTATAAATAAATTATATAGTAATGTTTAATAAAAAAGAAATTAAATTAATAAGAGAAAAATTTCCAATATTAAAAAAATATATAAATGGTTATAAATTAATATATTTTGATAATTCTTCTACAACACAAAAACCAAAGATTTTAATTGATAAAATAAAAGAATATTATTATAATTATAATTCTAATATTTATAGATATAATAATTATTTAAGTGTTAAATCTACTATGTATGTAGATGAATGTAGAAAAATAATTAAACAATTAATTAATGCTAATAGTATTAAAGAAATTATTTTTACTAAAAGTACAACTGAATCAATTAATTTAATATCAGTATGTTTAAATTATTTTAAAAAAAATGAAATTATTATTTCTCAATTAGAACATCATTCTAATATAATACCATGGCAAATTTTATGTAAAAGAAAAAAATTAAAATTAAAAATATTAAAAATAAATAAAAAATATAATATATCATTAAATAATTTAAAATCAAAATTAACTAAAGAAACTAAAATTGTTTCTCTTACTCATATATCAAATGTATTTGGAACTATTTTACCAATTAAAAAAATAGTTGAAATAATAAAAAATTATAATAAAGATATATTAATTGTGTTAGATTGTGCTCAATCAATTGCTCATATACCTATAAATGTACAAGAATTAAAGGTAGATTTTTTAGTATTTTCAAGTCATAAAGTATATGGGCCAACAGGATTAGGGATATTATATTGTAAAAAAGAAATATTAAATAAATTAATACCATATCAATATGGTGGAGGAATGATAAAAAAAGTAAGATATAAAAGAAATATATATGATAAATATAATAAAAAATTAGAAGCAGGAACATTAAATATAGAATCTATATATAGTTTTATGTATGTAATTAAATATTTAAAAAAAATAAAAATTTATAACATTAATATTTATGAAAATAAATTAATTAATTATTTAAAAAAATTATTATTAAAGAATAAAAATATTATTTTATATGGAAAAAATAATATTTATTCCTCATCAATATTGTCATTTAATATAAAAAATATAAATAATAATGATATAGGATTATTATTAAATAATTATGGTATACAAGTAAGAATAGGTAATCAATGTGCAGAACCATTAATGAAATATTTAAGATTAAATGGAGGAACAATAAGAGTAAGTTTAGGAATATATAATAATAAAAAAGAAATAAATAAATTTTATTTTTATTTAAATAAAATAATTAATAAATTAAAATAATAAATATTTATTTATTTTTTTTTCATCTATTAATATTTCAATAAAAGAATAATTATTATTTTTTTTTTTAATCATTTTAATAAATTTAATAATTTTTTTTTTTTTCATGAATAGTATAATTTAATATATAAATTATATAAATAAATATTATTATATATATATTTACATAAAATAATATATAAATAAATAATTTATATGGAATATAATACTAAAACAAATAAAATAGTATTTAGTCAATATGGAAGAAATATACAAATATTAATAGATGAAACATTAAATATTAGTAAAAAAACAAAAAGAATTAAAATATATATATATATATTAAAAATTATGAAAGATAATAATCTTATAATAAATAATATTGATATATATAAACGTAAATTATGGGATCAATTATATTTATTAACTAATAATAAATTAAAAGAATATCCTTTTAAAAATAAAAAACCTATTTATTTTTTAAATAAAAAAAAAAAATATATAAAATTAAATTATCCTAAACAAATAAAACAATATAAATATTACGGAAAAATAATACAAAAATTTATTAAAAAGATAATTAAAATAAAAAATAAATATAAATATATATATAATATTGCTAATATAATGAAAAATAATAATATAAATAATATTAAATTAAAATATAGTACAATATTAAAAGATATAAAATTAATTTCAAAAGGAAAAATTGATTTAATATAATAAAATATTTTATTATATTATATTTTAAAAGGTGGTTAGCTCAGTTGGTTTAGAGCGTTTGCCTTACAAGCAAAATGTCACTAGTTCGAATCTAGTACCACCTATTAAAAATGTTGATAAAAAATAAAGAAGAAATAAACTTAATAAAAAAAAGTTCTATATTAACTTCTAAAACATTAGGGATAATATCAGAATATATAAATCCAGGAGAAAATTTATTAAAATTAGATAAAATCGCTTATGAATATATAAATGATAATGGTGGTAAACCAGCATTTTTAGGATTATATAATTATCCAAATACTATTTGTACATCTATAAATAATGAAGTAGTTCATGGAATTCCAAGAAATATAAATTTAAAAGAAGGAGATATAATATCTATAGATTGTGGAGTATTAATGAATAAATATTATGGAGAACATGCTTATACTTTTGGAGTAGGTGAGATATCAAATATAAAAAAAAAATTATTAAAATATACAAAAAAATCATTATATATAGGAATAAAAGAAAGTAAAATAGGAAAAAAAATAGGGGATATAGGATATAAAATAAATAAATATATCACTAAAAAGGGGTTTAAAGTAGTAAAAGATTTATTTGGCCATGGAATAGGAAGACAAATACATGAATATCCAAATATACCTAATTATGGAAAAAAAAATACAGGAATAAAAATAAAAAATGGAATGGTATTATCAATAGAACCTATAGTAAATCAAGGAACAAGTAAAATAAAATTAAGTAAAGATAAATGGACTTATTTAACAAAAGATAATTTATTATCAGCACATTATGAACATAATATTGCTATTATAGATAATAAAACAAAAATATTATCTACTTTTAAATATATAAGAAAAAAAAAATAAAAATGCCAACAATACAACAATTAATAAGAAAAAAAAGAAAAAAAAATATAAAAAAAAGCAAATCACCAGCTTTAAAAAAATCTCCTCAAAAAAGAGGAGTATGTATAAAAGTATATACTACTACTCCTAAAAAACCTAATTCAGCTATTAGAAAAGTAGCTAAGGTAAAATTAACAAATGGACAAATAGTAAATACTTATATAAGAGGTGAAGGACATAATTTACAAGAACATTCTATTGTATTAATAGAAGGAGGTAGAGTAAAAGATTTACCAGGGGTAAAATATCATATTATACGTGGAACATTAGATACTGAAGGAGTAAAAGGTAGAAAAAAAAGTAGAAGTAGATATGGAACAAAAAAAAATACAAAAAAAAAATAAAATAGATGAGAAAAATTAAATTTAAAAAAAGAACTTATAAAAAAGATTATAAATATAATAGTAAATTAGTAACTTATTTTGTAAATAATTTAATGAAAAATGGAAAAAAAAATTTAGCTTATAAAATATTTTATAATGCGTTAAATATAATAGAAAATAAAATGAATGATATAAACCCATTAATAATATTTAAAAAATCGTTAAAAAATATTGCCCCTAAAATATTAATTAAAAAAAAAAAAATAGGTGGATCAACTTATAATATACCAATAGAAATAAATAAAAGAAAAAAAATATATTTATCAATAAAATGGTTAATTATATATGCAAAAAAAAGAAAAGAAAAAACTATGTATGAGAAATTAGCTAATGAAATAATAGCTGCATATAATGGTATTGGGGATGCAATAAAAAAAAGAAATAATATATATAAATTAGCAGAATCTAATAAAGCTTTTAAAAATTTATGAATAAATTAAAATATACTAGAAATATAGGAATTGTAGCTCATATTGATGCAGGTAAAACAACTACAACAGAAAGAATATTATTTTATACAGGAATAAGTCATAAAATAGGAGAGGTACATGAAGGAAATACTACAATGGATTGGATGGAACAAGAGCAAGAAAGAGGTATAACAATAACATCAGCAGCAACTAGATGTATATGGAAATATAATAATAATAATTATTATATAAATATAATAGATACTCCAGGACATGTAGATTTTACAGTAGAAGTAGAAAGATCATTAAGAGTATTAGATGGTATGGTAGTATTATTTAGTTCAGTAGAAGGGGTAGAACCACAATCAGAAACAGTATGGAAACAAGCAAATAAATATAATATACCAAGAATAGGATATGTAAATAAAATGGATAGAAAAGGATCAAATTTCTTAAATGTTTGTAAAGATGTAAAAAAAAAATTAAAATGTAATACGATTATATTACAATTACCATTAGAAAAAAAAGAAAAATTTATAGGAATTATAGATATAATATTAGAAAAATATATAATATGGGAGAATAAAAATTATGGTATGAAATATTATATAAAAGATATACCAGATAATGAAAAAGAAAAAATAAAAAAATATAAAATAAAATTATTAGAAATTTTATCTGAATACGATGAAGAAATTATGAATAATTTTTTAGAAGGAAAAAAAATAAAAAAGAAAAAAATAATATCTATAATAAAAAAAGAAACATGTAAAATGAATTTAGTTCCTATGTTATGTGGTTCTTCATTTAAAAATAAAGGAGTACAAAAAATGTTAGATGCAATTTGTATGTATTTACCTTCACCTTTAAAATCAAAAAAAATAATAGGAATAGATAAAATAAATAAAAAAAAATGTATTGTAAAACCAGATTATAAATATCCTTATTGTTCATTTGTATTTAAAATATCAACTAATAAATTTTTTGGTAAATTAGTATTTATTAGAGTATATTCAGGTACTTTAAAGGTTGGTGAATATGTATTTAACTCAAGAACTAATAAAAAAGAAAGAATATCAAGAATGTATCAAATGCATGCAAATAAACAAATACCTATAAAAAAAATATGTGCAGGTGATATATTTGCAGGAGTAGGATTTAAAGATATAAAAACTGGAGATACATTATGTGAAGAAAATAATCAAATAGTTTTAGAAAATATATTTTTTCCTAAACCAGTTATGGGAATAGCAATAGAAACAAAACTTAAATATGAGATTGATAAATTAAATTTAGCTTTATCAAAAATGGAAGAAGAAGATCCTACTTTTAAAGTTAAAATGGATAATAAAACAGGACAAATTATTATTTATGGAATGGGAGAATTACATTTAGATATTATAATAGATAGAATAAAAAGAGAATTTAATATAGATATTAATAAAGGTAAACCAAAAGTAGAATATAAAGAAAAAATTACTAAAAAAATAACTCATAGAGAAATATATAAAAAACAGACAGGTGGAAGAGGTAAATTTGCAGAAATATTATTTACTATAGGACCATATAAAAAAAAAGGTTTAAAATTTATAAATAAAGTAAAAGGAGGTAATATACCAAAAGAATATATTTCTTCAATAGAAAAAGGTTTTAAATATTCAATGCAAATAGGCCCTTTATTAGGTTATGAAATAGATTCAATGGAAATTGTATTATTAGATGGATCTTATCATTCTGTTGATTCAGATTCTTTATCATTTGAAATAGCGGCTAAAAATGGTTTTAGAAATTCATCTAAAAAAACTAATCCAATAATTATGGAACCTATAATGAAATTAGTAATAAATTGTCAAAATGAAAATATGGGTAATATAGTGAGTGATATAAATAAAAGAAGAGGAATAATAAAAAATATAATAGATAATAAAAATAATGAAAAAATAATAAACGCTTTAGTACCTTTATCAGAAATGTTTGGATATGTAACAATATTAAGATCATTATCATCAGGTAGAGCAAATTCAAATATGAGTTTTTCACATTATGAAGAAGTACCTAAAAATATTTTCAATAAAATAATAGATAATATATAATAATGAAAAAAATAATAAAAATAAAACTTAAATCATACGATTATATATTATTAGATAAAACAATAAAAATAATAATAAAATCAATTGATTATACTGGTGTAAAAATAAAAGGACCAATACATTTACCTACTAAAAGAAAAGTATTTACTGTATTAAAGTCTCCACATGTACATAAAAAATCTAGAGAACAATTTGAATTATGTTATCATATAAGATATTTAGAAATATTAAAAGCTAATTCAATAACAGTAAATGAATTAATGAAATTAGAAATTGCTAGTGGAGTAGATGTAAAATTTAAAATAATATGATAGGTTTAATAGGAAAAAAAATAAAAATGATAAATATTTTTATAAAAGGTAAATTATATACATGTACAGTAATAAAAACAGAAAAAGGTAATATTATAAATATTAAAAAAAGTAAATTATTATTAGGGTATATAAAAGTTAAAAAAGTAAATAAACCATTAATGGGATTTTTTAAAAAATATAATAGTAAATATTATAAAAAAATAATAGAATTTAATAAATTAACAAAAAATGAAATTAAATATATAAAAAATAAAAAAAATATTGATTTAGATATATTTAATATAGGAGAAAAAATAGATATAACAGGATATTCTTTAGGTAAAGGTTTTCAAGGGGTAGTAAAAAGACATAATTTTTCAGGAGTAGGTTCAAAAACACATGGACAACATAATAGATTAAGATCACCAGGTTCTATAGGAGCTGGAACTTATCCAGCTAAAGTAATAAAAGGATTGAAAATGGCTGGGAGAATGGGGAATAAAAAAGTAACAGTAAAAAAAATAAAAATATTATTAATAAAAGATAATATTTTATTAGTAAATGGTTCAGTACCAGGTAAAAATAATAAATATTTAATAATAAAAAAAAAATATGGAGAATTTAATAAAAAATAATAAAATAAAAAAAAATATAAATATAATAAATAAATATAATAGGTTCAAAAATAAAGAACATATTATTTATTTATATGTTAAAAAATATCTAAATTCAAAAAGAAAAAATACAAGTAAAACAAAAGAAAGAAGTGAAATAAAAGGTAGTACTAGAAAAATACAAAAGCAAAAAGGAACAGGTAATGCAAGAAAAGGAGATATAAAAAATCCTATATTTAGAGGTGGGGGAAGAATATTTGGTCCAAAAAATAATAGAAATTATAAAAATAAAATAAATAAAAAAGTTTATAAAATAGTTAAAAAAATTTTATTATGTAATAAAATAATCAATAAAAAAGTATTTATATTAAAACAAATAAAATTTTACTCACATAAAACAAAATATTTTATTAATTATTTTAAAAAATTAAAATTTAAAATAAATAATAAAAAAAAATATTTAATAATAACAGATAAAATATATAAAAAATTACTTATTTCATCAAATAACATTAAAAATGTAAGAATTAATTATATTAAACAAATAAATATATATAATATATTAATATCAGATTATATAATATTTATAAATAAAAAAATAAATAATATAATAAATATAATAAAAAAATGAAGTTATTAATAAGTCCTTTAAAAACTTATAAGTCAATTAATTTATATAAAAAATATAATTTATATAGTTATTATTTAAATAAAAAAAAAATAAATAAAATACAATTAAAAAAATATTTTAAAATTAATTATTATTTAATAGTAAAAAAAATAAATATTATTAAAATAAAAAAAAAAAATAAAAATATTATAAAAATAATAGTAAAATTTTTAAAAAATAAAAAAAATATTAAATTATTATGAAAAAAATAAAAATAAAAAGATTAAAATACAATAAATTAATTTATGGAAAATTAAAATCAGGAGGTAGAAATAATCAAGGAAGAATAACTGTAAGATATATAGGTGGTGGTCATAAACAAAAATATAGATTAATAGATTTTAAAAGAAATAAATATGATGTAATAGCTACTGTAAAAAATATTGAATATGATCCTAATAGGTCAGCTTATATATCTTTATTATATTATAAAGATGGAGAAAAAAAATATATTTTATCTGTAAAAGGATTAAAAAAAGGAGATAGAATAATATCCTCAAGAACAAAATCATCATTAAATTTAGGTGATTCAGCTCCATTACATTTAATACCTTTAGGTACTATAATATGTTGTATAGAAAATATTCCAGGTAATGGAGCAATATATTCAAGAAGTGCCGGAACATATTCAAAAATAATATCAAAGGATAAAAAATATGCAATTATAAAATTATCATCTAATGAAAAAAAAATGATATTATTAAATAGTATGGCAACAATAGGAAGTATATCAAATAAAAATCATAAATTTAAAAAATTAAAAAAAGCAGGAAATAATAGATGGATAGGAAAAAGACCAAGAACAAGAGGAGTAGCAATGAATCCTATAGATCATCCTATGGGTGGTGGTGAAGGTAAAGCATCAGGAGGACATCCAAAAAGTAGAAAAGGAATTTACGCAAAAGGTTTTAAAACACGTAAAAAAAATAAAAAATATTCAAAATATATTTTAAAAAAGGATAAAAAATAAAAAAAAAAAATGGGAAAAAGAAAAAGAAATACAGCGTTAAAAATAAAAAAAAAAAATAAAAATAAAATTTATTCTTATATAAAAAATGTAAGAATTTCACCAAGAAAAATAAGAAATTTAATAAATTTAATAAAAGGTAAAAATGTTTTAAATGCTATTGAGATTTTAAAAAATTATATAAGTTATAAAAAATCAAAAATATTAATAAATTTAATATTATCAACAATATCAAATTATAAAATAAAAACAGGTAAAAAGGATATAAAAAATTTATATATTTATAGTTTAATAGTAAATAGTTCAGGAATAATTAAAAGAGTAAGATATGCACCACAAGGTAGGATAAATAAAATAATAAAAAGATTAAGTATAATAAAATTAGAAATAAAAAATAAAAAAATTAAATAAAATGGGGCAAAAATCAAATCCAATATCTAATAGATTAGGAATAATTTATGGATGGAAATCAATATGGATAAAAAATTATTATTTAAATGTTAATGAAGATAATATGATAAGAAATTATATAAATAATAGATATAAATATTGTATATCTACAATAATAATTGAAAAAATTAAAAATAGAGTAATAATTACTATATGTACGTCTAAACCTGCTATAGTAATAGGGAAAAAAGGAAAAGAAGTAGAAAAGTTAAAAAAAATTATAAATAATATTATAATAAATAATAAAAAAGAATATTTATATTATAAAAAAATAGAAAATAATAGTTATGATATTTATATAAATGTAGTAGATGTAAAAAATCCAGAAATAGATTCAATATTAGTATCTAAAAATATATGTAGACAATTAGAAAGTAGAATATATTATAAAAAATCTATTAAATATGCTATAAAATCAGCAATGATAAAAAAAATAAATGGAATAAAAATAAAAATTTCTGGTAGATTAAATGGAGCAGAAATAGCAAGAACTGAAGTATATAAAGAAGGTAGTATAAAATCATCAACATTAAGATCAAATATTGATTATTCATTATCAGAAGCAAATACTAAATATGGAAAAATAGGAGTAAAAGTATGGATAATGAAAGGGGAAATATATGAAATGAAAAAATATTTTACTAATTTTAATAATAGTTTTAATAAAAGTATTAATAAAAAAAAAAGTATTAATAAAAATGGCAAAAAAAAAATATTTAAAACAACAAAAAGGTAGAATTAAAGGTTTTGCTAAAAGAGGATATAAATTACATTTTGGTAAGTATGGTATTCAATCAATTGATAAACAAAAATATATTACTGAAAAACAAATAGAAGCAGCTAGAGTAGCAGCTACTAGATATATGAAAAGAGAAGGAAAATTATATATAAATATTTTTACTTATAAACCTATTACAAAAAAACCACAAGAAGTAAGAATGGGAAAAGGAAAAGGAAATGTAGAATATAATGTAGCAGTAGTAAAACCAGGAAGAATATTATTTGAAATTAATGGAGTATCAGAAAATATAGCAAAAGAAGCATTAAGATTATGTGCACAAAAATTACCAGTAAAAACAAAATATATTATTTATGATGATTATTTTAAATATTAATTAATATGAAAATAAAAGAAGGTATTATAATAAGTGATAAAATGAATAAAACTAGAATAGTTTTAAATAAAATAATAATAAAACATAAAAAATATAGAAAAACAATATTAAAAAAAAAAAAATATTATGTACATGATGAAAAAAATATTACTAAAAAAGGAGATCTTGTAAAAATTATTGAAACAAGACCATTAAGTAAAAAAAAACGTTGGATAATAAAAAAAATAATAAATAAAAAAAAATAAAATATGTTACAACAAGAATCAAAATTAAAAGTAACTGATAATAGTGGAGCTAAAGAAGCATTAATTATAAGAATATTAGGAAATAAAAAATATGCTAGTATTGGGGATATTATAGTAGTAACTATAAAAAAAGTATTGTTAAAAAGTACTATAAAAAAAGGAGAAATATATAAAGCAATAATAGTAAGAGTAAAAAATAAAATAAAAAGAAAAGATGGAACATATATATTATTTGATGATAATGCATGTATATTATTAAATGAAAATAAAGAAATAAAAGGGACAAGAATATTTGGTCCAGTATCAAGGGAGTTAAGGGAAAAAGGATATATGAAAATAATATCATTATCAAATTATGTTATTTAATAAAAATGAATAAAATTAAAATAGGAGATAAAGTAATAATAATATCAGGTAAAGAAAAAGGAAAAAGAGGGAAAATAATGAGAATAATAAAAAATAAAGTTTATGTAAAGGGGATAGTAAAAAAAATTATAGATATATCTAATATATCTATAGAAGATCCTAAATTAAAATGTAGAACAAAAATAAAAATAAAAAAATTAAAAAATGGAAAAAAAATTAGAATATGTAAAAAATCTAATACTATATTAGATTAAATTATAAAATAAAATGTATATACCAAGATTAAAATTATTATATGAAAAAAAAATTATAAATATTTTAAAAAAAAAATTAAAATATAAAAATATAATGCAAGTACCTAAATTAAATAAAATTGTAATTAATATAGGAGTAGGTATAAAAAAAAATATATTAGATACTATGGAAGATTTATCATTATTAACAGGTCAAAAAGCGACTTATAGATTATCTAAAAAAGATATATCAGGATTAAATTTAAGAAAAGGTACAAAAATAGGTTGTATGGTTACATTAAGAAGAAATATAATGTATGAATTTTTAGAAAGATTAATATCAGTAGCATTACCTAGATCAAAAGATTTTAATGGAATAAAAGAAAATAGTTTTGATGGAAAAGGAAATTATAATTTAGGTATAAAAGAACATATAATTTTTCCAGAAATTAATTTTGAGAAAGTAAAAAGAATTTATGGAATGAATATAAGTTTTGTAACAAGTACAAAATTTGATAAAGAAGCTAAATATTTATTAATTTATTTAGGGTTACCTTTTAAAAATAAAAATATATATGGCAAAAGAATCATTAAAATCTAGACAAAAAAAAAAAAACAAATTATTTATTAAATATTATAAAAAAAATAAATATTTAAAAAATAATAAAAAATTTTTAGAATTACAAAAAATTCCTAGAAATGCTTCAATTGTAAGACAAAAAAATATATGTAAAATAACAGGAAGAACAAGAGGTTATATAAGATTTTTTGGAATATCACGTATAGAATTTAGAAGATTATCATCAAATGGTTTAATACCAGGAATAAAAAAATCAAGTTGGTAATGGATACTATTGGAAATTATTTAACATTAATAAGAAATGCATGTAATGTTAAAAAAAGTTATGTAAAAGTTAATTATTCAAAAATAAATAAAAATATAACTAAAGTATTATATAAAAATAATTATATAAAAAAATATAAAATATATAAAATTAATAAAATAAATAAAATAAAAATATATTTAAAATATATAAATAATAATTCAGTAATAATAAAAATAAAAAGAATAAGTAAACCAAGTTTAAGAAAATATTTAAAATATAAAAATATTTATAAAGTTTTAAATGGATATGGAATTTCTATTATATCAACTTCTATGGGAGTAATGACTGGAAAAGAAGCAAAATTAAAAAAAATAGGTGGAGAAATATTATGTATAATTTATTAATAATAATATGTCAAGAATAGGAAAAAAATATATAATAATTCCTAAAAATGTAAATATATATAAAAAAGATAAATATATATATGTAAAAGGTAAATTAGGAAATTTAAAACAAAAAATTAATAAAAATATAATTATAAAAATATTAGATGATAAAATAAAATTAATAAATAAAAAAAATAATGAAAAAAAATATAAAAGTTTACATGGACTTTATAGAATGTTAATATATAATATGATAAAAGGTGTAAATGAAGGTTATAATAAAAAATTAGAATTAGTAGGAGTAGGATATAAGGCTATTGGAAAAGGTAAAATTTTAAATTTAAACGTAGGATATTCACATAAAATAGTAATGAAATTTTGTAAAGAAATTAATATAACAACAGAAAATGTAAAAGGAGAAAATACAATTATAAATATTTTTTGTATTAATAAACAATTATTAGGAATAGTAGCATCAAAAATAAGATCTTTAAAAAAACCTGAACCATATAAAGGAAAAGGTATAAGATATATAAATGAAAAAATAATAATTAAAAAGTATAGGTTGTTCATGTGATTGGAATAGAAAACAATTTACTATGGATAAAAATAATTATAAATCTGTAATTAAAGTATTTATAAAATTATATGAAAAAGGAATAATATATAAAAAAAATAAATTAGTAAATTGGGATACTTATGCAAAAACTACAATTTCTGATGAAGAAATAATATATAAAAAAATAAAAAAAAATTTATATTATATTAAATATTTTACTGAAGATAAAAAAAAATATTTAGTAATAGCTACTACAAGACCAGAAACAATATTTGGAGATACAGCAGTATGTATTAATCCAAAAGATAAAAGATATAAAAATATTATAAATTATAAATTAATAGTACCAATAGTAAATAGAGTAATACCAATAATTACAGATAAATCAGTAGATAAAAAATTTGGAACAGGATGTATAAAAATTACTCCTGCCCATAGTAAAGAAGATTATAAAATATATAAAAAACATAAATTAAATATAATAAATATTTTTAATGACGATGGTACATTAAATGAAAAAGGTAAGTTTTTAAAAGGTAAAGATAGATTTTATGTAAGAAAAAAAATTTATAAAATTTTAAATAAATTAGGTTATTTAGTAAAAAAAGAAAAAATAATAAGAAAAATAGCTTATTCAGATAGATCAAATACAATTATAGAAAATAAATTATCTTCACAATGGTTTTTAAAAATGAAATATTTAATTAAACCAGTATTAAAAAAAAAAAAAAATATTATTTTTTATCCTAAAAATAAATATAATAATTTATGTAATAAATGGATTAATAATATTAAAGATTGGAATATTTCAAGACAATTAAAATGGGGCCATAGAATACCAGTTTATTATTATAAAAATAATTTAGTAGTAGCCAAAAATTTAAATAATGCAATAAAAAAATTTAAAAAAAAATATAATAAAATTAACATAAATTATATAAAACAAGATAAAGATGTATTAGATACTTGGTTTTCTTCTTGTATATTACCAATTTCAGTATTATATGGTATTAATAAACCTAATAATATTGATTTTAATTATTATTTTCCTATTGAAATTTTAGTTACTGGTTATGATATATTATTTTTTTGGGTTTTAAGAATGATAATGTTAAGTAGTTATTTAATAAATAAAATACCATTTAAAAAAGTATATTTAACAGGTATAGCAAGAGATAATAATAAAAGAAAAATTTCTAAATCTTTAGGTAATTATAAAAATTTATATGTTTTATTAAATAAATATGGTGCAGATGGAATTAGAACAGGTATATTAAGTACTAATTATGAATATGATTTTATTTATAATGAGAATTTATGTATAAAAGGTAGAAATTTTATAAATAAAATATGGAATGCATTTAAATTAATAATAAAAATAAAATATAAAGTTAAACAAAATAATAAAACAAAAAAAATTAATAAAATAATTGTAAAATGGTTTAAAAATATTTTATATTATAAAATATATAAATTAAATTATTATTTAGATAATTATAAAATATATAAATCATTTATTTTAATTAATAATTTATTTAAAAAAAAATTTTGTTCTATATATTTAGAGTATATTAAAAAACAAAAAACAGATAATTTTTTAATTAAAAAAACTTTTAAATTTTTTTATATTTTATTAAAAATTTTACATCCATATGCTCCATTTATTACTGAATATATTTGGAAATTATTAAAAAAAAAAAAAGATATTACTATTTCTAATTGGCCTAAAATAAAAAAATTTAATAAAAAAATAATTAATAAATTTAATTATACCTTAAATTTTATAAAATATTTAAAACAAATAAAATTTAAAAATTCAAAAAAAAATTATGTTATTTATATATATAAAAGTTATAAAAATAATTTTAAAATATATATTCAATTAATATATAAATTTACTTTAATAAAAAAAATAAAAATAAAAAGTAAATTAAAAAATAAAAAAAAATATTTATTATTTATTTATAAAAATATAAAATTTTTTTTATTAAAAAAAAATATTATTATTAATAAAAATAATGAAAATAAAAAAATATATAAAAAAATAAAATTTTATAAAAAATATTTATTAAATATAAATAATAAATTAAAAAATAAAAATTTTTTATTTAAAGCGCCTAAAAAAATTATTAATTTAGAAAATAAAAAAAAAAAAGATATTGAAAAATTAATTATTAATTTAAAAAAAAAAATAATAATTAATTAAATATTTTTTTATTAGATAAACTAAAATTTAATTCAGGTATTATAAATTTATTTTTTAAAAAAATAGATAATTTTTTTTTATAATAATTTTTTTTATTTTTAATTTTATTAAAAATTTCATTTTTGTATTTATTTGGATATATAGAAATATATATATTAGAATAACTATAATTTTTATTTATATAAACATATACAACAGAAATTAATATATTTTTAAATTTATTATCAACAATAAATAATTTATTAAAAAAATAATTAATTAAATTTGAATATCTTTTTTGTTTTAATGTCTTTATTTGTTTGATCATATATAAAATCTATATTAGATAAATAGATATATTAATAATATATGACAAATAATAAAAATGTTACTGAAAATATTAATAATATTAATGTAACTGAAAATTTAACTAATAAAAATTTAACTAATAAAAATGTTACTGAAAATGTAACTAATAATGTAACTAATAATGTAACTGAAAATGTTACTACTGAAAATGTTACTACTGAAAATGTTACTAATGAAAATGTTACTAATGAAAATGTTACTAATGAAAATGTTACTACTGAAAATGTTACTAATGAAAATGTTACTAATGAAAATGTTACTACTGAAAATGTTACTAATGAAAATGTTACTAATAATAATAATGTTACTGAAAATGTAACTGATAATAAAACTGAAAAAGATTATNATGAAAATGTTACTAATGAAAATGTTACTAATGAAAATGTTACTACTGAAAATGTTACTAATGAAAATGTTACTAATAATAATAATGTTACTGAAAATGTAACTGATAATAAAACTGAAAAAGATTATTATAAAGAAAAATATTTAAGAACATTAGCAGAATTTGAAAATTATAAAAAAAGAAATGAAAATGAAAATAAAAAAATATATAAAAATTATAAAGGAAAAATAATAAATTATATTTTACCTATATTAGATGATTTTGAACGTTATATAAAAGAAGAAAAAATAACAAAAAAAAATGGTATATATTTTATATATAAAAAATTTATAAGTATTTTAGAAAATTATGGCCTTAAAAAAATAGATGTAAAAATAGGGGATAAATTTAATTATGATATACATAATGCTATATCTCAAATAAAAGTGAATAATAAAAAAATGAAAAATAAAATAGTTAAAATATTAGAAAAAGGATATTATATATCTGATAAAATTATTCGTTGTGCTAAAGTAATAGTAGGTAATTAATTTAATTTTAAATTAAATTATAAATAATTATGAAAGATTATTATAAAATTTTAGGAGTTTATAAAAATGCTTCATTAAATGAAATAAAACAAGCTTATAGAAAATTAGCAATTAAATATCATCCAGATAAAAATCCAAATAATAAAATTGCTGAGGAAAAATTTAAAGAAGCAGCTGAAGCTTATAGTGTATTAAGCGATCCGAATAAAAAAAAAAGGTATGATAGCAATAGAAATAATAATACATATACAGAATATAGCGAATATACAAATATGGATGATATATTTAGTAATTTTGGAGATATTTTTAGTGAAAGTTTTGAAAGTTTTACAGATTTTAATTTTACAAGAAAAAAATATAATAAAATAAAAGGAAGTAATTTAAGAATTAATTTAAAAGTTACTTTAGAAGAAATTAATAAAGGAGTAGAAAAAATAATAAAAGTAAACAGATTAAAAGTAGACAAAAATATAAAATTTAAAAATTGTTATAATTGTAATGGTACTGGAGTAGTAACTAATATAACTAAAACTTTTTTAGGAAGAATGCAAACAACTATCAAATGTAATATTTGTAATGGTATAGGAAAAGTAATATTTCCACAAAATGCTAAATTATTAATTAAATATGAAGAATTAATAAATATAAAAATACCTTCTGGAGTGACTGAAGGAATAGAATTAAAAATACAGGGTAAAGGAAATGAAGCACCTTATGGAGGTAAAACAGGGGATTTAATAATTTTAATAAAAGAAATACCACATAAAATTTTTAAGAGAAAAGGAAAGAATATATATTATAATTTATATATATCTATACCTGATGCAATATTAGGAACAGTGAAAAAAATAAAAACATTAAATGAAAATATAAAAATAAAGATTAAATCTGGTACTCAAAATGGGCAAAAAATAATATTAAAAAATAAAGGATTACCATCAATAAATGGATCAATAAAAGGAGATTTTATAATAAAAATAATAGTTTGGATACCTAAAAAAATAAATTATAAACAAAAAAAATTATTTGAAAAAATAAAAAAAGATAAAAATTTTCTGATAAATAAATGAAAAAAGTAGTAATAGCATTATCAGGAGGAGTAGATTCAAGTGTATCAGCATATTTATTAAAAAATATGGGGTATGAAGTAATAGGAATATTTATGTATAATTGGAGTAATAATAATTGTATGTGGGAGGATATAAGAGATGCTATGTTAATATCAAATAAATTAAATATTCCATTTTATGTATTTGATTTAAGAAAAGAATATAGGAAAGGAGTAATAAATTATATGTATGAAGGATATAAAAAAGGAATTACTCCTAATCCTGATATTATTTGTAATGAAAAAATTAAATTTGGTATATTTTTAAAAAAAGCATTAAAATTAAATGTTGATTATATAGCAACTGGTCATTATGTAAGAAAAAAAATAATTTATAATAATAAAAAAAAAATTTATTGTTTATTATCAGGTAAAGATGTTAAAAAAGATCAATCTTATTTTTTATGTAGATTAAATCAATATCAATTATCTAAAAGTTTATTTCCATTAGGAAATTTAACTAAAAAAGAAGTAAGAAAAATAGCATTAAAATTAAATTTTTATAATGCATATAAAAAAGATTCACAAGGTTTATGTTTTGTAGGAAAAATAAAATTAATTAATTTTTTACAAAAAAAAATAAAAAAAAAAATAGGGAATATATATTATATATCTTCTAAAAAAAAAAAAAATATTAATAATGATAATGAATATGAAAAAATTTATAATTCTAAAATAATAGGTAAACATTATGGAAATTATTATTTTACTATTGGACAAAGAAAACATTTAAATATAAAAGGATATAAATATCCTTTATTTTTATTTTATAAAAATAAAAATAGAAATATATTATATGTATGTAAAAAAAATCATAAAGAATTATATAAAAAATTTATTTTAATAAAAAAAAATACTATACATTGGATAAGAAAAAAATATATATTAAATTTAATAAAAAAAAATAAAGGAAAAATAAAGGTAATGTGTAAAATAAGATATAATCAAAATATGGAAAAAGCAATATTATATTTTAATAATTTAGGAATATTAGTAAATTTTTATAATTATCAATTTGCAGTTACTCCAGGACAATTTATTGTATGGTATATTAATAAGGAATTAATAGGATCAGGAATAATATGAAAAAAATTGCTTTTTTTACTATTGGATGTAAATTAAATTTTTCTGAAACCTCAATAATAAGTAAAAGTTTTAATAAAAAAAAATATAAAATAGTAGATTTTAAAGATTATGCAGATATATATGTTATAAATACATGTGCTGTAACTCACAAAGCGGAAAAAGATTTAAAATATAAAGTTAAATATATATTAAAAAAAAATAATAATGCATTTATTATAGCATTAGGTTGTTATTCACAAATAGAAAAAAATAAATTATATAAGATTAAAGGAATTAATTTAGTATTAGGGAATGATAAAAAATTTAATATTATTGATTATATAGAAAAAAAAAAAAATATATATTCTTGTGAATTATTTACATTACCAAACGAATATAAAGACGCATATTCAATTGAAAAAAACAGAACTAGATCTTTTTTAAAAATACAAGATGGATGTAATTATAAATGTTCATATTGTACAATACCATTAGCTAGAGGTTTATCACGTTCTAATAGTATTAAAAATATTATAAAAAATATATATAATATTTTAAATAAAGGAATAAAAGAAATAGTTTTAACAGGAGTAAATATTGGAGATTATAAATATAAGAATAAAGATTTTTTATGTTTAATAAAAGAAATTGAAAAAATAAAAAAGTTAAAAAGAATAAGAATATCTTCAATAGAACCTAATTTATTAAAAGATAATATAATTAAATTTATATCTAAAAGTAAAAAATTTTTAAATCACTTTCATATACCATTACAATCAGGAAGTGATTATATTTTAAAAAAAATGAGAAGAAGATATTTAACCAAACTATATTTAAATAAAATTAATAAAATAAAATCTATAATACCAGATGCTTGTATAGGTTCAGATGTTATAGTAGGTTTTCCAGGGGAAAATAACAAATATTTTATGGAAACTTATAATTTAATTAAATCAATTAAACTATCATATTTACATGTATTTTCTTTTTCACCGAGAAAAAACACTAAAGCATTTAAAATGAAAAATAAAATAGATAATAATATAATCAAATATAGAAGTAAAATTTTAAGAAAAATTTCTAATTTAAAAACTAGATTATTTTATAAATCTTTTTTAGGAACTAAAAGAAAAGTTTTATTTGAAAATAAAAAAAATGATTGGATATATGGTTATACAGATAATTATATTAAAGTAAAAATAAAAGGTTCTAAGAAAAATATAAATAAAATTATAAATGTAATGTTAGAAAAAATAGAAAATGAAAATAATAAAAATATAATAATAGGAAAAATTTTAAAATAATGATAAAAAAATTAATTATTAATTTATCAAAACAAATAAATAAACATAATTATAGATATTATATACTAAATAAACCTATAATTTCAAATTATGAATATGATAAACTATTAAAAAAATTGATAAAATTAGAAAAAAAATATAATTTTATTTATAAAAATTCTCCAATTAAACAATTTAATAAAAATTTATTAAATAAAAAATTTAAAGTTACTAAACATTATTTTAAAATGTTTTCTATAAAAAATGTATATAGTAAAGAAAATATGAAAATATGGAAAAAAAAAATTGATAAAAAAATAGGAAAAAAAAATAATTATATATGTGAATTAAAATATGATGGAATAGCAATGAGTTTAATATATAAATATGGAAAATTAAAAAGTGCTATTACTAGAGGAGATGGGAAATATGGCAATGAAGTAATTAATAATATTTTATTTATAAATAATATAAAAAAATATATAAAAAAAATAAAAAATATAAAAATTTTTAATATTAAAGGTGAAATAGTTTTTTCTAAAAAAAATTTTAATATTATAAATAAAATAAATAAAAAAAAATATTCTAATCCAAGAAATGCAGCTAATGGAACTATACATAGTAAATATTATAATAAAAATATAAAATATTTAGATTTTATACCATATAGTATATATACTAATGATAATAATTTAAATATTAATAATCAATTAAAATCAATTAAATTAATAGAAAATTTATATTTTAAATATCCAAAAAAATCTTATAAATTATGTAAAAGTAGTAAACAAATCATAAATTATATATCATATTGGGAAAAAAATATATCTATATATCCTTATCCTATAGATGGAATAGTAATTAAAATAAATGATTTAAATATTCAAAAACAATTTAAATATAATAATATTTTTTATAAATGGTGTATAGCTTATAAATTTAAAGATAAAGAATTAATTACTAAAGTTAAAAAAGTAAAATTTAATGTTGGTAAAAGTGGAATAATTGTACCAGTAGTTTATTTTAAACCTATTTATATAAATGGTACAATAATAAAAAAAGCTTCATTATATAATAGTAATATTTATAATAAATATAATTTATCAATAAATGATAAAATAATAATTAAAAAATCAGGAAATATAATACCTAAAATAATTAAAAATATAAATATAAATAAAAATAAAAATAAAAAAATAAATTTTACTTTATATTGTCCTAGTTGTAATAAATTATTAAAAAAAAAAAATAATATTTTAATTTGTAAAAATGATAAAAAATGTAAAAAACAAATAATTGAAAAAATTAAACATTTTATTAGTGCAATGAAAATAAAAATTAATAATAATATTATTAATAAATTATTTGATAATAATAAATTAAATAATATTACTGATTTATATAATTTAAATAAAAATGATTTTTTACTTATTTATGTAAAATCTAAAGTTTATATAAGAATTTTAAATGAAATTAAAAATTCTAAAAAAAATAATTTAAATAATTTTTTATTTTCTTTATGTATTCCTAGTATTGGAAAATATATTTGTAAAAAAATTGAAAAAAAATATAAAAATTTATATAATTTATTAAAAAATATTAAAAAAAATAATATAAAATTTTTAGGTAAAAATATAGAAAAAAATATAAAAAAATATTTTAATAAAAATAGTTTAATTATTAAAAAATTTATAAAATTAGGTTTTAAAATATGAGATATTTTATAAAATTATCATATAATGGTTATTATTTTAAAGGATGGCAAAAACAAAATAATAATAATTTAACTATTGAAGAAGAAATTGAAAATAAAATTTCTATTATTTTAAATAAAAAAATTAATATAATAGGTGCCAGTAGAACTGATAGTGGAGTACACGCAAAATTAATGTTTGCTCATTTTGATTATAAAAATACAATTAATAAAAAACAATTTCTATATAAAATAAATTTATTAATTTCTTCTTATATAAAAATTTATGATTTATTTAAGGTTAAAACTAATGTACACGCTAGATTTAGCGCAATATATAGAATATATAAATATATAATAGGTTATAAAAAAAATCCATTTTATAAAAATTTATATTGGTATTGGAAATATAAAAATAAATTAAATATTAATTTAATGAATAAAGCAATTAATATAATAATTAATAGAAAAAATTTTATTTTATTTTCAACTACTAATAAAAAATTAAATAACTATAATTGTAATATATATTATGCTTATTGGAAGAAAAAAAAACAATATATTTATTTTATTATAAAATCTAATAGATTTTTAAGAAAAATGGTAAGATTTATAATTTCAATATGTATAGAAATAGGTTTAAAAAAAATTACTATATATGATTTAAAAAATAAAATAAAAAATAAAAATATTTTTTTTAATATTAATATTCCCCCATATGGTTTATATTTAAAAAAAATAAAATATAATAAAAATATTTTATTATAAATATGCATATTAAATATTTTAAATTTAATATTTTAAAAGATATTTTTCAACATCTAAAGCTGCCATACATCCAGATCCAGCCGATGTTATAGCTTGTCTATATTTTTTATCTTGTACATCACCAGCAGCAAATATTCCAGGTATATTAGTTTTTGTAGATTTATTTTTAGTAATTATATATCCGTTTTTATCCATTTTAATTTTATTTTTAAATATTAAAGTATTTGGATAACTTCCAATTGCTATAAATACACCTGAAACTTTAATTTTTATTATTTTATTATTTAAATTTAATAAATTAATATATTTTAATTTTTTATCACCTAAAAAATTATTTATTTTTTTATTAAATAATATTTTTATATTTTTTATTTTATATAATATATTTTGTAAATATTTTGAAGCTTTTAATTTATTTTTTCTTACTATTAAATAAATTATTTTACATATTTTAGATAATAATATACTATACTCTAATGCTGTTTCTCCTCCTCCAATAACAGCTACTATTTTATTTTTATAAAACATTCCATCACATATAGCACAATATGATATACCATAACCTAAATATTTTTTTTCATATTTAATATTTAAAGATTTAGGTAATGAACCAGTAGCAATTATTACTGATTTTGTAATTATTTTTTTATTTTCTTTAGTATACAAAAAATGTAATTTATTATTATTAAATGATACTTTAAAAATTTTATTAGTTTTTATTATTGTACCAAATTTTATAGCTTGTTTTTTCATTTCTGACATTAATTTTATACCTAATATACCTTTAGAAAATCCTGGATAATTTTCAACAATTTTTGTATTTACTAATTGTCCACCTGGTAAATCACCAGTGTATAAATAATGTTTAATATTAGATCTAGCTAAATATATAGCAGAGGTATATCCTGCTGGTCCTGAACCGATTATTACACAATCTATAATTTTCATTTTATTAATTTAAATATATATTTATTATATATATATCATACAATCAATTAACTTAAAATGTTATTTAATAATAATGATAATGAAATATTTGAAATAATAATTGAAGGAGTTTTAGAAATAAATAATGAAAATTATGGCTTTTTAAGATCTTCAGATTTTAATTATATTACTTCACCTGATGATATTTATGTATCTAAATCACATATTAAATTATTTGAATTGAAAACAGGTGATACTATTAACTGCAAAATTAGACCTCCTATAAATGGAGAAAAATATTTTCAATTAGTAAAAGTAATAAAAATAAATGGTATATCACCTTCTAAAACTATTGATAGATTAACTTTTGAACATTTAATTCCTCTTTTTCCTAATGAAAAATTTAATTTATCAGGAAAACAATCTTCTATATCAACTAGAATAATAGATTTATTTTCACCTATTGGTAAAGGTCAAAGAGCATTAATTGTTGCACCTCCTAAAGCAGGAAAAACTAATTTATTAAAAGATTGCGCTAATTGTATTGATAAAAATCATCCTGAAGTTTATCAAATAATATTATTAATAGATGAAAGACCTGAAGAAGTAACAGATATGAAAATAAATGTTAATGGGGAAGTAATTTCATCAACATTTGATGAACATCCTGAAAAACACGTAAAAGTAGCAAATATAGTTTTAAATAAATCTATGAGAATGGTTGAATGTGGTCATGATGTTGTAATTTTATTAGATTCTATTACTAGATTAGCAAGAGCTTATAATAGTATTACTCCTACTTCAGGAAGAATATTATCAGGTGGAATAGATTCAAATGCTTTACAAAAACCTAAAAGATTTTTTGGATCAGCTAGAAATATTGAAAATGGTGGTTCTTTAACTATAATAGCAACTGCAATGATTGAAACAGGTTCTAAAATGGATGAAGTAATTTATGAAGAATTTAAAGGCACTGGTAATATGGAATTACTATTAAGTAGAAAAATAGCAAATAAAAGAATTTTTCCAGCTATAGATTTAATTTCATCAAGTACTAGAAGAGAAGAATTATTATTTGATAAATATACTTTTGATAGAATGTCAATTTTAAGAAAATATATATCAAATATAAATTCTATAGACGCAATAGAATTAATAAAAGAAAAATTATTAATTACTAAAAGTAATAAAGAATTTTTAGATTCTATTTCTATAAATAAATAATTATTTCATTTGTGGAAATAAAATTACTTCTTGTATATATTCATTATTAGTAAATAATGCTATTAATCTATCAATTCCTATTCCTATTCCAACAGTAGGTGGCATACCAATTTTTAACGCTTTTATAAAGTCTTTATCAATAATTTTTTTATTTTGTTGTTTAAATCTATATAATTGTTCTATTGGATCATTTAATTCTGAATATGCATTAGCTATTTCTTTTCCATTTATATATAATTCAAATCTTTCAGTTAATTTATTATTATTATTTTTACATTTTGCTAAAGGACTCATATATTTAGGATAATCTGTAATAAATATAGGTTTTATAATATTTTTTTTACAATAAGTATCAAATATATTATCAATTAATTTTTCTTTTTTATTTATATCAATATTTAATTTTAACATTTTACTAATTTTTAATAATTCTTTTAATGATAATTTTTCGTTAATATATAAATTGGTTTTTTTATTTATATAATCAAATAATTTTATTTTTTTTATTTTTTTTGAAAAATCTATAATTTTATTATTTATATTAATTGTATATTTATTAAAAGTTTTTTTACAAATATATTTTAATAATTTTTGTAAAAAATTCATCATCCATTTATAATTTTTATAAGCAACATAAAATTCTAAAATAGTAAATTCAGGATTATGAGTTTTATCTATACTTTCATTTCTAAAATTTCTTGAAAATTCATAAACCCCTTTAAAACCACCAACTATTAATCTTTTTAAATATAATTCATTAGAAATTCTTAAATATAAATATTTTTTAAATTTATTATGATAAGTAATAAAAGGTTTAGCATTTGCACCACCAGGAATATTTTGTAATATTGGTGTATCTACTTCAATAATATTATATTTATTTAAAAATTTTCTTATATTTTTTATAATTAATGATCTAATAATAAATATTTTTTTTATATTTTTATTTACTATAAGATCGATATATCTCATTCTATATCTTTTTTCTTTATTATTAAATTTATCATATATTTTATTATTTTTAGTTTTTACATTAGGTATAGGATAAATACATTTAGATAATAATATTATTTTTTTTACTAATACAGTATATTCTTTTACTTTTGTTATAAATAAATTTCCTTTTATATATATAATATCACCTATATCTAAATATTTTTTAAATAAATAAATATAATATTTATGAAATTTATATTTTTTATTTAAATTATTAATATTATAATATAATTGTATTTTTTTTTCACTACTATCTTTTATATCTATAAAAGATGAAGATTTCATATTTCTTATACTTATTATTCTACCTGAAATTAATATTAAATCTTTATTTTTAATAATTTTTTTTTTATTTTTTAATAATAATTTTATATTATAATTTATTTTATATCCTTTAGAAGGATACGGATTAATACCTAATAATTTTATATTATTTAGTTTATCTAATCTTATTTTTTCTTGTTCTGACATAATATTATTATAATAAATTAATATTTTAAGTATTTAATTTTTAAAGGTATAAAAATTTATATATTACTTTAAATTAAAAATATTATATAATTAATTTATATTTATAAAAAAATATGAATAATAAATTTTTAATAGTTGGTTTAGGCAATAAAAATAAAATTTTTAAATATACTAGACATAATATAGGAAAATTAATAGTAAATAAATTAATATTAAATAAAAATAATATTTATTTAAAAAATTTATATGGAATAATATATAAAAGATATTATTATAATACAAAATTATTATTCTTATTACCTAATTTTTATATGAACGAAATTGGTTTATCAATAAAATATTTTTTTAAAAAATATAATATAAATATTAATAATTTAATAATAATTTGTGATGATATTTATATAAAATTTGGTAAAATAAAAGTAAAAATTAAAGGTGGTTCTGGTGGACATAATGGATTAAAAAGTATAGAAAAAACATTTAAAAAAAATAATTATATAAGAATAAAAATTGGTATTGGTCATAATTTTAAATATGGTAATCAAAAAAAATATGTATTAGAAAAAATAAATAATAATGATTTAAAATTATTATATAATAAAATATATATTTTAGTATACAATAAAATAATTAATATAATTTAATATTTATTATAAAATTTATTTAAATAATTAATTAATTTATCGATTTCACCATTCATAATATTATCTAAATTGTATAATGTAATTTTTATTCTATGATCAGTAACTCTATTTTGAGGAAAATTATAAGTTCTTATTTTTTTAGATCTATCACCAGTAGAAATTAATAATTTTCTTTTATTTTCCATATTTTTTTTTTTTTTAAAATAAATAAATTGATATAATTTAGTTTTTAATATTTTCATAGCTTTATTATAATTTTTATGTTGTGATCTTTCTTCTTGACATTCTACAATTATATTAGTTGGTAAATGTATTAATCTAACAGCTGATTCAGTTTTATTTACATGTTGTCCTCCAGCTCCACTAGATCTAAAAGTAAATCTTTTTATATCAGATGATTTAATTTGTATATTAATTTCATCTAATTGAGGTAAAACAGCAACAGTAATTGCAGAAGTATGTAATCTTCCTTGTGTTTCAGTTTTAGGTATTCTTTGAACTCTATGAACACCAGATTCATATTTTAAATAATTATATATTCCTTTTTTATTAACATTTAATATTACTTCTCTATACCCATCATTAGATCTATTAATATTTAATATTTCATATTTTATATTTTTTTTTTTAAAATACATTATATACATTCTATAAATATCTTTAACAAATAAACAAGCTTCATATCCACCTGTACCAGAACGTATTTCGATAATTGCCGCATAATCATTATTATAATTATTATTATTTAATTTGTTAATAAAAAAAATTATTGATTTTTTTATAATTTTAATATTATATTGTTTATTTTTAATATTATTATTAATTTCTAATAAAAAATTTTTATCATTTTTTATATTTTTAAAAAATTTATAAAATTCTTCTATGTCTTTTTTATTAATTTTATATTTTTTATATAAAAATAATAAATTATTTATATATTTATAAATTTTATTATTATATTTAACTTTAAAATATTTTATTTTTCCAATAATAAAATTATAAATATTTATATTTTTATTAATAATATTTTTTATTTTATTATTAAACTTATATTTTTTCATATAATGAATTTAATAAAAATAATTGAAAAATATATAAATAAAATAAAGTATAAAAAAAACAATTTAAATAATTTAGAAATTAATAATATAAAAAAAAAATATTTAAGTAAAAATGGAATAATAAATAAATTGTTAATAAATTTAAAAAATATAAAAGATAAATATAAAAAAAAAACTGGAATTAAAATAAATTATTTAAAAAGTGAAATATTAAATATAATAAATAATTATAATTATAATAAAAATAATAATAACAATAATAATAATAAAATAGATTATGATTTTTTTTATATTAAAAAAAATAAATATAAATTAGGTTCAAAAAATCCTATTTATTTAATTAAAGAAAAAATTAAAAATTTATTAATTTATTTAAATTTTAAATTTATAGATAATAAAGAAATAGAAAATGATTGGTATAATTTTACTGCTTTAAATTTTACTAAATATCATCCTTCTATAAATATGCAAGATACATTTTTTATTAAAAAAAATATTTTATTAAGAACACATACCTCTTCTATACAAATAAGATATATGATAAAAAATAAACCACCAATTAAAGTATTTACTTATGGAAAAGTATATAGAAATGAATCAATATCAAAATCGTCATTTAATATGTTTCATCAAATTGAATTATTATATATTAATATAAATGTTTCTATTATAGATTTAAAAAATATTATATTATATTTATTGAAAAATTTATTTTATAATAAATATAAATATAGATATAGAATATCTTATTTTCCTTTTACAAAACCTAGTTTTGAAATTGATTTATATTATAACAAAAAATGGGTAGAAATTATTGGGTGTGGGTTAGTAAATAAAAAAGTATTAAATAATGTAAATATTAATTATAATAAATATTCAGGTTTTGCATTAGGATTAGGAATAGAAAGAATAGCAATGATATATTATAATATAAATGATATAAGAGAATTATTTAAGAATGATATAAGATTTATAAAACAATTTAAATAATTAAATTTCTATTAATTTCATATAAAATAATTCCACATGCAACAGAAACATTTAATGATGAAATTTTTTTACTAATTATAGGAATTTTAATTTTATAATTAGATAATGATAATAAATTTCTTGAAATCCCTTTTTCTTCATTACCAAAAATTAAAGCAAATGAGTTTATATTTTTAAAAAAATTTATACAATTATTATTAGATTTTTCTGTAATAGATATTATTTTAATATTATTTTTTTTTAAATATTTGATAGTATTTACTATATTATTAACTTTACATATATTTATTTTAAATATAGCTCCTGAAGATTTTTTAATAATTTCTGGATTAAAAAGATAAATATTTTTTGGAATTATAATTAAGTTAATATTTAAACACACACAACTTCTAATTATTGATCCTATATTTTTTGTATCTGTAATATTATATAATATTAATATTTTTAAGTTATTATTATAATTAATTTGATTTAATATAATAGTTTTTATAAAAGATATATAAGCTATTATACCTTGGTAATTAATTCTTTTATTATTTTTAATATTAATTATATTTTCAATATTATTTTTATTTAAAAATTTAATAGAAATATTTTTATTCTTAATATAATTTATTAAATTAGAATATTTATAAATTTTATTTTTATCAATAATAATTAATAATATTTTAATTTTATTAGAGTTTATTGCTTCTTTAATTGTATGATATCCATATATTAAAATATTTTCTTTCATATATAATAATTTTAATTAATAAAAATTATTAATATAATAATAAAAATGAATAAAAATTTGTTAAAATTAGATAAAAGATATAATAGTTTTAAAAAATATTTAAATAATTTAAGAGTAATAAATGAAAATAATATATATATAGGAAAAATAATAAATATATTTAAAGATGAAGATTATGTAATAATTAATTATGGTGGAAAATTTGAAGGTATTATACCGTTAAATGAATTTAAAAATAAAAAAATTAAAATAGGAGATAAAATACGTATAATAATTTTAAAATTAGATTATAATGGGAAATGTATAATATCATATAAACAGTATAAAAAATTTAAATATTGGATAAAAATAATAAATGATTATAAAAAAAAAAAAATATTAAAAGGTACAATAGTAAATAATACTAAAGGTGGTTTAATAATAAAATTATATAATAATATATTAAGTTTTTTACCAGGTTCTCAAATAGATATAAACTATATAAAAAATTATGAAAATTATGTAGATAGTACTATAGATGTACAAATATTAAATATTAATTATAAAAATAATAATATAATAGTTTCACATAAAATATTAATTGAACAAGATATAGAAAATAAAAAATATAATTTAATAGTAGGTTTTCATAAAGGAAAAATAGTATCTGGCAAAATTACTTATATAACATCTTATGGAGCTTTTGTTGATATAGATAATTTAGAAGGATTATTACATGTAAAAGATATTAAAAAAGATCAATTAAAAAAATTAAAAATAGGACAAGTATATAAATTTATTGTTTTAAGGGTAGATAAAAAAATATTTAGAATACATTTAGGGTTAAAAAATAAAAAAAAATGTAATTTAAATTTATTAATAAAAAATAATAAAATTAAAATAGGTAGCATAATAAATGGTATAGTTAATATAATAAATGATTATGTAGTGTATGTAACAATTAAAGAAGGAATAGAAGGATTATTACATTTATCAGAAATATCATGGTTTAATCAATATAAATCAGCTAAAGATATTATAAAAAAAGATGAAAAATTAAAATGTAAAATAATTAATATAGATGAAAATGAACAAAAAATATATTTAAGTTTAAAACAATTACATAAAGATCCATTCAATAAATTAATAAAAAAATATAAAATTGGAACAATACATAAAGGAAAAATAATAAAAAATAATTTAAAACTAAAATTAAAAAAAAAATTTAATTGTTTTTTTAATTTATTAGACAAAGAATTATATAACGATAAAATAAAATTTATAGTTTATTATATAGATACTAAAATTAGAATAATATTTTTAACTACTAAAATAATTAATAAAAAACTATGGAAAAAATATAAAACTATATATAAAGTAAATACAATACATAAAGGACAAATAAAATATATTTATAAAAATTACTATTTTATAACAAATAAAAAACATGAAAATTTAATTTTACTTATGAATATTGAAAATAAAAAATATAATATTAATAATACATTAAATTTTAATGTATTAAATATTAATTATCCAAATATTATGGTATTTCCTTTTTTACAAAACTCTACTTTTGGTGATTTTAAAGATTTAACATTAATAAAAAAATTATTAGAAGACGTTGAAAATAAAGAAAATAAATAATTATTTAGAAAATAATAAATAATTTATATAAATTTTAATTTAAATTAATTATATAATTATTAATATAATAATAAATAATTTCATTAAGATTTCCATTTATAATTTTTTCAATATTTTTAGTTTTATAACCAGTTTTTAGGTCTTTTATTAATTTATATGGATGCATAATATAATTTCTAGTATGTGATAAAATATCTTGTTTATTATTATTATCTTTATCAATAAATTTATTAAATAATTTATATTTTAATAATTTAATAGCATATTTTTTATTAATTATTTGGGATCTAGTTTTAGTACATTCTACGGTAATATTAGAAGGAATATGTTTTATTCTTACACCTGTTTCTACTTTATTTACATTTTGTCCACCTGCTCCACTTGATCTAAATGTTTTAATAATTAAATCCTTATTATTAATTTTAATATTATAATTTTTTTTTATTAAAGGATATATATAAACATAAGCATAAGAAGTTTGTCTTTTATTAAGTTTATTAAAAGGGGATTTTCTAATTAATTTATGTATACCGTTTTCCCCATGTAAATAACCATAAGCATATTTATTATTAATTTCGATTAAAGAAGATTTTTTATTATTGTCTTTAATAGAATTAATAATTTCATAAGAAAAATTATTTTTTTTTGCCCACATTATATACATTCTTTCTAGTATTTCCACCCAATTATTACTATCTTTGCCACCAATACCAGTCTTTATTTTTATTAAAGCATTTAATTTATACTCTTTAGTGAATATTATTTTTTTTAATTTATCTATTTGTTTATAAATTTTTTTTTTATATATATTAATTTCATATTTTATGTTGTTATTATCAAATAAAGAATATAATAATTTTATATTTTTATTTATTGACATAATAATATTATAAATATTTATTATTTTTTTATGTTTATTTAATTTTATTAATTTTTCTATATTTACTATATTTTTTATATTATTTATTGTAATATTTATATCGTCATTTATAAACATATTACGGAGAGAGAGGGATTCGAACCCCCGTAAGAATTAATATTCTTAAACGGTTTTCAAGACCGTCGCATTTAACCACTCTGCCATCTCTCCTTCACCTGTTATAATTATGTATTATATTATTTTAAATAATAAATAGATTTGTATTTATTATTTTATTAATATTTAATAAATAATTAGTTCATGTGACGTAAGGGGGAGTTGAACCCCCGACATTTGGGTTATGAGACCAATACTCTACCACTGAGTTATTACGTCTTTACTTTATTTATAATATAATAATAATAAAATGTATAATAAAAATATATTAATAGGAGTATTTAAAAATTATAAAAAAAATTCTGTTGAATATTTAAATGAATTAGAAAATCTTTTAAAGGTTTTTAATGGTAAAGTTAAAAAAAAATTTTTACAAAGAAGATTAAAACCACATAATTTAACATATGTGGGGAAAGGTTTTTTAAAAAAAGTAGCTTTATATGTAAAGGAAAATTTAATAGATACTGTAATATTTGATGATGAATTAACATTAAGTCAAATAAAAAATATTGAAAAAGAAATAAAATGTATAATTTCTGATAGAACAAAATTAATATTAGATATTTTTTTCTATAAAGCAAAAACTTCATATTCTAAAATGCAAATTAAATTGGGTCAATATGAATATTTATTACCTAGATTAACTCATATGTGGAGTCATTTAAAAAGACAAAAAGGTGGAATTGGATTACGTGGACCAGGTGAAAAAGAAATTGAAACAGATAGAAGATTAATAAAAAAATCAATTTTGATATTAAAAAGAAAAATAAATAAATTAAATTATCAATTATTAATTCAAAGAAAAAGAAGAAAAAATAAACTATCAATATCATTAATAGGATATACAAATGTAGGAAAATCTACAATAATAAGTAAATTAACAAACAATCAATTAGTGATTGATAATAAATATTTTACTACTTTAGATACTAAAGTAAATAATTATTATTTTAAAAATAAAAAATATTTAATGGTTGATACTATAGGTTTTATAAGAAAAATACCAACAACATTAATAGAATCATTTAAATCAACTTTATTAGAAATTAAATATTCTGACTTAATTTTACATATTGTTGATATATCATCTAATTTTGTAATAGAAAAAATTTTATATATAATGAATTTTTTATTAAAATTAAAATTAATAAATAAAAATATTATTATTGTATTTAATAAAATTGATAAAATAAAAAATTTTAATTTATTATATATTAAAAAATTATTTAAAAGTAAAAATAAATATTTATTATTTAAGAATAATTATATTTATTATATTTATAAAATAAATAATATAATATATAAAAAAAAAATAAAATACATATTATTTACTAAAATTAATAATATATATATTAATAAATTAAAAGAATTTATTTTAATGGTCTCGGCTGGATTTGAACCAGCGACCTCTTGATTATGAGTCAAGTGCTATAACCAAACTAAGCTACGAGACCTATTTATTATATTAATATAATTAATAATAATAAAATAAATAATATATTAATATTTAATTTATTTTATAATATCAAAATATATTTTATTATTATTATAACTAATAAAATATTTATTATTAGTATTTTTATAAATTATTTTATTAGTTAATGTTTCTTTACTAATTATATAATAATATTTTATAAATAATTTTAATATATAATTTTTAATATTTTTATTAATAATTATATTAATTTTATCAGTAAAATAATATTTTTTTTCTTTTCTTAAAATTTGAATTTTTCTTATAAAATCTCTAATAAAACATTCATTTTTTAAATCATTAGTTATTTTAATATCTAAAATAATTATTATGTTATTATTAGAATACATAATAATATTTTTATTTATATTTTCATGTGTTATAAAAATTTCATTTATTTTTATTTTTATTTTATTATTTTTTATATTTAAATATATATATTTTTTTTTATTAAATTTTTCAATTTCTTTTTGAGTTAATTGATTTAATAATTTATAAATATTATTAATATTATTTTTATATTTTGGCCCTAATTTTTTATAATTTAATTTAATTTTTTTTTTTATATATTTATTAATTTTATTAATATTTATAAAATTAATATTTTTAATATTTACTTCATTATTTAATAAATTTATAATTTCTTTATTATTTAAAAATTTTTTATTATGTTTATTTTTTACTATATATACATTATTTAAAGGTTGTCTAACTTTTATATTTTTTTTTTTTCTTAAAGATAATATAATACTAGAATATTTTTTAATATATAACATATTATTTTCTATAGATTTATTAATATATTTATTTTTATATTTTGGAAATGATTGTAATATTATATTAATTTTATTTTTTTTTTCAATATAATATAATTTTTTATTTAAATATTCCATAACAAATGGAGATATTGGATAAGATATTTTAAATATTTTTTTTAAACATATATATAAAATATTATAAGCTGATATTTTATCATTATCATATTTTTTTTTCCAAAATCTTTTTCTTGATAATCTAATATACCAATTACTTAAATCATTAATTACAAAATTATATATATTTCTAGCTATATAAGTAATATTATATAATTTATAATATTTATAAGTTTTAAATAATAATTTATTAAGTTTTGATAATATCCAATAATCAATATACTTTTTTTTATATTTATCTTTAATATTAAAATTATCAATTTTAGAATAATTATAAAAAAATCTAAATATATTATATAAGGTATTAAAGAATTTATTTTTTATTTTATTAATATTATTAATATTAAATTTTAAGTTTTTCCAAGGTAAATTATTATAAACCATATACCATCTTATACAATCAGGACCATATTTTTTAATTATTTTAAATGGATCTATTGTATTTCCTTTACTTTTTGACATTTTTTTACCATTTTTATCTAAAATTATACCTAATGGTAATACATTTTTATAAGATATAGAATTTGAAATTATAGTAGATATAGTATGTAATGTAAAAAACCATCCTCTTGTTTGATCAATGCCTTCTGTAATAAAATCATATGGTAATATAATAGTTTTAGTTTTAAAAGGAAAATAATGTTGAGCATAAGGTGAAACACCTGAATCAAACCATACATCAATTACATCAGGTTCTCTATACATTTTATTATTAGTTTTAGAAGATAAAATAATTTTATCAATAAAATGTTTATGTAAATCAATTTTTTTATTTATTTTTAAAGGATTGTTTTTCATAAAACCTAATTTTATTGATTTTTTAATTTCTTTATTTAATTCTTTTAAAGAACCTATTACTAAAAATTCTTTTTCATTTTTAGTTCTCCATATTGGTAATGGAGTTCCCCAAAATCTAGTTCTTGAAATATTCCAATTTTTTATATTTTTTAACCAATTTTTAAATTTATTTTTTATAAAATTAGTAGAACACCAATTAATAGTATTACTTAATTTGATTAATTTATTTTTTATTTTATTTAAATTTATAAACCATGATTTTATTGGATAATATATAATAGGTTTATTTGTTCTCCAGCAATGTGGATATAAATGTTTATATTTTTTTATTTTAAAAATTTTATTTTTTTTTTTTAAATATTTAATTATAATTTTATCAACTGAAAATTTATTATTTTTATAATATTGTTTTTTTATATATTTGCCACCTAAACCTAATGGTACTTGTTTAATATATTTGCCATTATTATCTACAATATTATAGAAATTATCAATATTATTAATTTTAGCTATTTCATAATCTTCTTTTCCATAATTTGGGGCTATATGTATAATTCCTGTTCCAAGTTTTTTATTGATAATATTTAAGGTATCATTTATAATTAAAAAAATTTTATTTTTATTATTCTTTTTATATAAAGGTTTAAACCATTTTATTAATTGTTTATATTTTAAACCAATTAATTTTTTACCTAAAAATTTTAATAATATTTTATATTTTTTATTTTTTAATACTTTTTTAATCGAATATTTAGATAAAATAATATTAATATATTTTAATTCATATATATTATATACTTTTACTAAATAATAATACATATCATGTTTTACCAATAAAGCAGAATTAGATGGTAAAGTCCATGGTGTTGTAGTCCAAGCTAATAAATATATTTTATAATAATTAAAAAATTTATTATTTTTTAATTCAAATAAAACATATATTGAAAAATCAATAATTTTTTTATGAGTATATGGAAGATTAAGTTCTTGATAACTTATAGGGGTACCTGCTATAGGTGAATATGGTAATACTTTATATTCTTTATATAATAATTTTTTATTATATATTTTTTTAATTATCCACCAAATACTTTCTATATATTTATTAGAATAAGTAATAAAATAATTTTTTTTATTAAAAAAATAACCAATATAATTTGTAAATTTTTTCCATATAATTAAATTTTTTTTTATAAATTTTTTACAATATTTATTGAATAATTTAACAGTAATTTTTTTACCTATATCTTTTTTTTTTATTTTTAATTGTTTTTCTACTTCTATTTCAATAGGTAAACCATGAGTGTCCCAACCAATTTTATATATTACTTTATAATTATTCATTGTATAAAATCTATATATTATATCTTTAATTATTCTAGCAAATATATGATGTACACCTGGTTTTCCATTCATTGAAGGTGGACCATCTAATATAATAAATTGTTTTTTATTTTTTCTATAATAAAATAACAAATTTTTTTTTTTCCATTTATTAAATATTTTTTTATAAATTTTATATAAATTCACAATATTAGCCCATAGGGGAATTGAACCCCTCTTTCCAGAATGAAAATCTGACGTCCTAACCAATAGACTAATGGGCTATAGATATATAATATTTAATTTATATATTAATTTATAATATTACAAATTCTATAATTATTATAAAAAATTAATTTAAATAATAAAAATGAATATGAAAAATATAAATATTTTTGAATGTAAAAAAAAACATATAATTAAAAAAAATTTTAAAATTTAGTATATTTTTATTTAATATATATAATTAAAATATTAATATCAGAAGGCGTAATACCACTAATTCTAGAAGCTTGACCAATTGAAAAAGGACGATAATAATTTAATTTTTCTTGAGCTTCTTTTGATAAAGAGTTAATTTTAAAATAATTAAAATTTTTAGGAATTTTTAAATATTCTAATTTTTTCATTAATTTAACAATTTTTTTTTCTTTTTTTATATAATATTCATATTTAATATAATTAGAAATAATATGTTTATATTTAAAAAAATATTTAATATAATTTTTAATAAATTTATTATTTATTAAATTTAAATTTTTTAATATATAATCAATAGTAATTTTAGGTCTTAATAATAAATTTTTTATATTTATTTTTTTATTATTAAAAATAATAGTTTTATTTTTTATATAATTAATAATTTTTTTAATTACAATTTTTTTTTTAATTACTTTTTTAAAATATTTTTTTTTTATAAGTCCTAATTTATAACCTTTTTTAGTTAATCTAATATCAGCATTATCTTGTCTTAATAAAATTCTATATTCTGCTCTAGAAGTAAATATTCTATAAGGTTCTTTAGTACCTTTATTAACTAAATCATCAATTAAAACACCTATATAACCTTCATTTCTTTTTAATATAAATGGTTTTTTAGAATTTATTTTTAAATAAGCATTTATACCAGCCATTAAACCTTGACAAGCAGCTTCTTCATAACCAGTAGTACCATTTATTTGACCAGCAAAAAATAAATTATTAATTTTTTTTGTTTCTAATGTTAATTTTAATTGTATAGGATTAAAATAATCATATTCTACAGCATAACCATATTGTAGAATTTTAACTTTTTCTAAGCCTTTTATTGTTTTTATTGATTTATATTGAATTTTTTTAGGTAAACTAGTAGAAAAACCATTAATATAAATAATATTGCTTTTCCATCCATCTGGTTCAATAAAAATTTGGTGTTTATTTTTATTTTTAAATTTTAAAACTTTATCTTCAATAGAAGGACAATATCTAGGGCCATTATTATTTATAATACCATTATAAAAAGGAGATTTATGAAGATTATTAATAATTATTTTATGAGTTTTAGGATTAGTAAATGCTATATAACAGTTTTTTTGTTTTTTTAATTTTTTATTTTTAAAAAATGAAAAATTATTATTATTTTTATCCCCTTTTTGTTTAAATAATTTTTTAAAATTAATAGTTTTTTTTAAAATTCTTGGAGATGTACCAGTTTTCATTTTATTATATATAATTCCATGTTTTTTTAATTGTTCACTAATACCTATAGAAGATTTTTCATTTATTCTACCTCCTTTATAAGATTTATTTCCAATACATATTTTACCATTTAAAAATGTACCATTAGTTAATATTACTGATTTACTAAATATTTTTTTATTATTTTTAGTAATTACACCTAAAATATTTTTATTTTTTATAATTAATTTTATAACTATATCTTGTAAAATATTTATTTTTTTTTTTTTTAATATTTTTAAAATATTTTTAATATATAATTTTCTATCTATTTGTGCTCTTGGACTCCACATTGCTGGTCCTTTAGATTTATTTAACATTCTAAATTGTATCATAGAAGAATCTGCTAATTTTCCCATATAACCTCCTAAAGCATCAATTTCTCTTACTATTTGACCTTTTCCTATACCCCCAATAGAAGGATTACATGACATTTTTCCGATAGTATTAATATTCATAGTTATTAATAACGATTTAGCACCTAAATTATGTGATGCTAATATAGCTTCTATTCCTGAATGTCCACCACCAACTATTATAATATCATATTTATTTATCATATAAAATTTAATTTTAATATTTTAAAAAAATATTTATAAAAATAAATATTTTGTTTATAATTCATAAGTTTAAAAGATTTTTTGTCAATATCATTATAACCTATTAAATGTAATAGAGAGTGTATAATAACCAATTTAATTTCTGAATCAAAAACTTGTTTATATATAATTGAATTATATAATACTTGATCATAACTAATAAAAATATCTCCGTATATTATCTTATTATTATAAGAATAATTAAAACTAATAGTATCAGTATATTCTGATTTATTTAAAAATTTACTATTTAATTCAAAAATATATTTATTATTACAAAAAATATAATTAACTTTATAAAGTTTTTTTTTTTCTTTATAAATAATTTTTTTAATTATGTATTTAATAATTTTAATATTATAAATAGTAATTTTGTTATTAAATATAAAAAACTTTATCATTTTAATTATAATAATATGTTATTTAATAATTTTATAGATTATATTAATGTAATTTGTATAAGTGGTAAAGGTGGAAATGGTAAAGTGCATTTTACTTATAATAATAAAAAAATAGGTAAACCTGATGGTGGAAATGGAGGAAATGGTGGAAATATAATATTTATAAGTGATAAAAATATGTTTACATTATTTAATATAAAAAAATATTATAAAGCTTATAATGGTGAAAATGGAAAAAATAATTGTAAAACTGGAAAAAATGGAAAAAATTGTATAATAAAAATACCAATAGGAACAAAATTGATAAAAAAAAATAATAAAATTAATTTTAATAAAAATAATATAAGAAAAATAATATTATTAGGAGGAAAAGGAGGAAAAGGAAATAATTTTTATAAAAAATCTAATGATCAAAAAACTAAAAAATATACTAACGGAAAAAATGGGATAAAAACAAATATAAAATTAATTTTAAATATAAAAGTAGATATTGGAATAGTAGGATTTCCTAATACAGGAAAATCAACAATATTATCATTATTAACAAAGAATAAACCTAATATAGATAATTATAATTTTACTACTATTACTCCAAATTTAGGAATATATAAAAATAATAAAAAATATAATATAATAATAATGGATTTACCAGCTATTATAGAAAAATCTTATAAAGGAAAAGGTATAGGAAATAAATATTTAAGACATATAAAAAAACATAAATTATTATTATTAGTAATTAATTTAAATTCAATAAAAGAATTTATTTATCAATTAATAACTTTAAAAAAAGAATTAAAAAAAAGTAATGTAAAAATATATAAAAATAAAACTATTATAATTATATCTAAAATTGATAACTTAAATAAAAAATTAATTAATATTGTAAGTTATTATTTAAAAAAAAAAAATTATTATTATTGTTTTTTTTCTAAAAAAAAACAAAAATATGTTTTATATTTAAAAAAAAAAATTAATTATTTTTTTAAATAATTTATTAAATTTTTTATATCATTAGGAATATCAATAATAAATTTTATATTTTTTTTAGTTGTTGGATGTTTAAATTTTAAATAATAAGCATGTAAAGCTTGTCTAGGTAAAATATTAAAACAATTATTAATAGTTTTAGTATATTTATTTTTATTATAAAAATTATTAAATTTATATAATATTTTATTTCCACCGTATATATCATCATTAAATATAGGATTACCAATATAATTTAAATGAACTCTAATTTGATGAGTTCTTCCTGTTTTTATTATACATTTTATTAAAGTTAAAAATTTATAATTTTTTATTATTTTATATTTAGTTATTGCTAATTTTCCATATTTTTTATTTGAATAAACTTTCATTTTTATTCTATTTTTTATATTTCTTCCAATATAATTATTTATTATATAATAATTATTAATTGGTTTTCCCCATACTAATGCAATATATTGTTTTTTGATTGTTTTATTTAAAAATTGTAATTTTAAATTATTATAACTATTAATATTTTTAGCAATAATTAACAAACCAGAAGTATTTTTATCTAATCTATGTAATAAACCTAATCTATAATTAAAATAATTTAATTGATTTATATTATTTTTATAATAATAATATTTTAACCAATTTATTAATGTATTTTTATAATTTCCATGTCCTGGATGTACAATTAAACCAGGTTGTTTATTAATAATTAATATATCATTATCTTCATAATGAATATTTATTTTTATTTTTTTATTTTGGTAAATAAATTTTTTTTTATTTTTATAAAAAAAATCTTTTTTATAAATAAAAATAATTTTATCATTAATATTTAATTTATTATTTTTTTTTATTTTATTATTATTTAATAACACATTACCAATTTTTATATTATTTTGTATTTTTTTTCTTGATATTTTTTTTTTTTTAAAATAATTAAATAAAAATTTATCAATTCTTATATTTTTTGTAAATATTTTTTTATTTATATTTATATATATTTTTTTTTCCTTCAACATTTTTAATTTTATTATTTAATTATTTTTATAATTTTTATTTATGTATGGAGTTGGCGGGATTTGAACCCGCGTCCATATTAAAATAATTAAATATTATTTACATATTTATCTAATTTTTATAAGATTTTTTTTTATAAATTAGAAAATTAATAAAAAAAATCTTTCTATTTTATGTTTATAATATAAAATCTAAAATAGAAAAAATAATTTTATATTTTTGTAAATTATTTATTAAATTTATTAAATTAAATATTTTAATTTAATAAATCATCTTGCACTAATTTTATTTAGTAAAGCTATTAAGCAGCAAGATTATAATAATTAGTTTTTCCTTGTATTTATTATAATATTTTTTTAAAGTGTAATATTAAAAAACACTATATGAATATTTTAATATATTTTAATATGTCAAAACCAATTTAACAACCCCTAATTGTATTGAATATTATATATAATATATAATATTAAAAAATATAATATTACTAATAATATATTTATTATTATTATTATTATTATTTATTTATTAATTTTATTTTTTATTTGATTAATAATACTAATAATTGCTAATTCATAACCTGTTAAACCAAAACCTACTATTATTCCATTAGAATATGAAGATATTAATGATTTATGTCTTATATTTTCTCTATTAAATACGTTACTTACATGAACTTCAATTATTATTTTATTTTTAATTGCTCTAATACAATCAGATATTGCTAATGAAGTATGTGTATAAGCTCCTAAATTTAATATATAACCAATTGTATATTGATTATAATAATTATCATATATATAATTAATTATTTTACTTTCAGAATTATTATTATAAATATTTATATTTATTATTTCTTTATATTTAAATTTTAAAAATTTTAAATATTTATTAATATTAATATTACCATAAATATTTGTTTCTCTAATACCTATCATATTGACATTAGGACCATTTATTATAATAATATTATTATTCATTATAATGTATATTGTTTATATTTTTAATATAATTAATTATTTTATTAGATAATATTTTATATTGTCCTTTTTTAAGATTATTATTTATTTTAAAACCTGCAAAATATATTCTATTTAAAAATAAAACTTTATAACCTATTTTATTAAATATTCTATGTATTATTTTATTCCATCCAACATTTATTGTTATAATTAATGTTCTTTTATTATTATTAAAAATTTTTATATTATTTATTTTTATTTTACCTTCTTTCAACTTAATTCCTTTATTTAAAATTAATATATCTGTTTTATTAAAATTTTTATTTAAAAAAATTTTATATTTTCTTTTTATTTTATATTTAGGATGAGTTAAATATTGAGCTAATTTACCATCATTAGTTAATAAAATTAAACCAGTTGTATTTTTATCTAATCTCCCAATGGGAAAAATACCTAATTTTTTGTATATTTTAGGAATAAAATCCATAATAATAATTCTATTTTTATTATCTTTAACAGTAGTAATACAGTTTTTAGGTTTGTTAAATAAAATATATATTTTGTTTTTTAAATTTAAATTAGAATTTACATATTTTATATTATCATAATAATTAACTTTATATCCTAATTTATTAATAATTTTTCCATTTACTGATATTAAACCTATTTTTATAAGTTTATCAGCTTTTCTTCTTGAACATACTCCACTATAAGCTATATATTTATTTAATCTAATTCTTTGTTTTATCATATAAAGATAATATATTTTTAGATTTTAAAATATTATTTAATATACCATTTATAAAATTAATATTATTTTTAGAAGAAAAAATTAATATAATTAATTTATATTCATTAATAATAATATTAATATTTATATCTTTATAATAAATAATAAATTCACTAATAGCAATTTTAATAACAATTAAATCAATAATATTAATTCTAGTAATACTCCAATTTACTAAATAATTATTAATAATGTCAATTAATAGTTTATTATTTTTATTTATATAATTTATAATTTTAATAATAAATGAAAAATTATCAAAAATATTAATTAAGATATTATATTTAATTTTTAAAAATAATATATATTTAATAAATTTTTTGTCTTCATATTGTAATAAAAATATTTCATTTAAATTATTAATATATTTATTAATTGAATTAATAATATTATTTTTATTTAATTTTTTTTTATTTATTTTAATTAAAATTTTATTAATTACTTTATTTAAATAATTAAAATTATTATTTAAATATTTAAAATAGTTAAATTTTTTATTGTAGTTAATAATAAATAATATTTTCATTATTTTAATTCTAAAATAATTTTTTATTTTAATAAATTTCAATTAAATTATTATTTATTAATATATAAAAATATAATAAAAAAATGAAAATATATAATAATTTTAATAACAAATATCAAGATAAATTTGATAATAAAAACTATAATAATAATATTATTGATAAATATAATATTTTTAATAATAAAAAAGATAAAATAGAAAATAAAGATGTTTATAATGACAAATATGAAGATATAATACCAGTTTATAGTAAAAGTTTAAAATCAAGAAAGAAAATATATTATTTTGATGTTTTAGAAACAATTACAGGGGATTATTTTTTATGCATTACAGAAAGTAAAAAAATATTATTAAAAGATAATAGTAATTTTTTTAAAAAAGAAAAAATTTATATATATAAAGAAAATTTAGAAATATTTAAAAAATATTTAGAAAATATTATTGATTTTATATATAGTAAAAAGGGTAAAAAAATAATATATGATAAAGAAATATTAAAAAGAAATATTAAATTAATGGAAGAAAAAGAAAAAATTTTTTATAATTATAAAAAAGGTGATTTAGAAGAAAGATTTGAGGAGGAAATAAATCTAAAAGATAATATAAATACTAAAGATAAAGATATTAAAGATAAAGATAAAGATAAAGATAAAGATAAAGATAATAAAGATAAAGAAGAAGTAGAAGAACAAGATAAAAATAATAAAATAACAAAAAACAAAGATAAAAATAATAAAAAAACAAAAAAACAAGATAAAAATAATAAAATAACAAAAAACAAAGATAAAAATAATAAAAAAACAAAAAAACAAGATAAAAATAATAAAAAAACAAAAAAACAAGATAAAAATAATAAAAAAACAAAAAAACAAGATAAAAATAATAAAAAAACAAAATAAAAAATAATAATAAATATTTTTTAAAATAAATATTACATAAATATTATTAATTTATGTAATATTTATTTTATATTATGGATTTAAATATTTGTATAGTTGGTAAATCAAATGTAGGTAAATCTACATTATTTAATTTATTAATAAAAAAAAAAAAATCTATTATAAATAAAAAAGAAAATACAACTAAAAATAGAAATTATGGAAATTTAAAAATAAAAAATAAAATATATAAACTAATTGATACAGGTGGTTTTTATGAAGAATATAAAAAAAATGTTTTAAAAAAAAAAGTAATAGAACAAATAATATATGGAATAAAAGAATCATTATTAATATTATATGTAGTAGATGTGGTTAATGGTATAACATATTTAGATAAAAAATTATCATTAATAATAAGAAAATATAATAAACCAACATTTTTATTAATAAATAAAATAGATATAAAAAAATATAAGTATAAAAAATATGAATATTATAAATTAGGATATTATGAAATATATCCTATATCATGTACACATAATATAGGAATAAATAAATTAAATAATGATATATATAAATATTTTATAAAAGAAAAAAAAAATAATAATAAAAAAAAAATAAAGTTTAAAATTTCTGTAGTCGGAAAACCTAATACAGGAAAATCAACTTTTATAAATAATTATTTAAAAGATAAAAATAAAAGTATAGTATCAAATATAGAAGGTACAACAATAGATACTTTATATTTTTATTTTAATAATAAAAATAAAAATAAAAATTATATAATAATAGATACACCAGGTATAATAAAAAAATTTAAATTTAGTAAAGATATACAAAATGAATATTTAGAAAATACAATTAAAGTTATAAAAGAATCAGATATATGTATATTAATGATAGATAGTAAAATTACAAAAAATGATATATTTATATATAATAAAATAATATTATATAAAAAAGGAGTAATGATTTTATTTAATAAAATAGATTTATTTAATAATAAAGAAAAAAAAAAAATTATTTTAAGTATAAATAATTTAATAAAAAATAATTATCCATTATTATTAATATCAAATAAAAAAGAATTAAATGATAATATAATAAATAAAATAAAGAATATAATAAAAAAAATATATAAAAATAGAAAAAAAAAAATTTCAACAAGTTTATTAAATAATAAATTATTATTAAAAATAAAAAAAAAAATAAAAATAAATAATAAAATATTAAAAATAAAATTTTGTTATCAATTAAAAAAAAAAAAATTTCCTAGTTTTGTATTAATATCTAATTTAGAAAAAAATATTAATTTAAATTATAAAAAATATATAGAAAATATTATAATAAAATTATTTGATTTTTATGGGGTACCAATAGAAATATCATTTAAAAAAAATAAAAAAAATGTTAAAAGATTCATATATAAAAAAAAATAAAAAAAAATATATTTTAATATTAAAAAAAAGAAAATTTAAAAATAAAAATATAATAAAAAAAATATTTAATTTATATAAAAAACAAAAAAATTATATTAAATTATTAGAAAAATATAATAAACAAATAAATAAATATTCAAAGGATTATTTTAAAAACAAAAAAAATAAAAAAAAATATAAAAATATATTAAATATAAAAAATAAAAAAAAAATACTTAAAAATAAATTATTAATAATAAAAGAAAATATATTAAATATAAAATTAAAATTACCTAATATTATAAATGAATTATATTTTAAAAAATATAAAAATATTAAAAATAATAAAACAATTTATAAGTATAAAAAATATAATTTATTATTAAAAAAAAATAAATTATTATCACATATAGAGCTAGCTAAAAAATATGAATTATTTGATACTAATACTGCAAGTAAAATAAGTGGTACAGGTTTTGTAATATATTCAGGTTTAGGTTTAAAATTATATAATTCGTTAGTAAAATATTTGTTATTTATAAATAAAAAAAAAGGTTATAAAGAATATAAATTACCTTATTTAGTAAATGAACAATCAATATATGGAACAGGACAATATCCTGAAAAAAAAAATCAATTATATAATATATCAAAAGATAATTTATTTTTAATACCAACTGGAGAAGTACCATTAATTAATTTATATAAAAATAAAATATTTAAAAAAATAAATTTACCTATAAAAGCACAAACATATTCAAATTGTTTTAGAAGAGAAGCAGGTTCATATGGAAAAAATGTAAAAGGTTTAAATAGATTGCATCAATTTGGAAAAGTAGAAATAATAGAAATTACTGAAAATAAAAAATCTAATTTAAGATTATTTAAAATGTTAGAACATATAAAAAATGTATTAAAAAAATTAAAATTATATTTCAGAATAAGATTATTATCATGCAATAATATTGGTTTTACATCATCAATTACATATGATTTTGAAGTATATTCTTTTGGTCAAAAAAAATGGATAGAAGTAAGTTCATTATCTAATTGTTTAGAATATCAATCAAATAATTTAAAAATATATTATTTAAATAAAAAAAATAAAGAATTATGTCATACATTAAATGGAAGTTGTATATCAATACCTAGATTATTATTAACAATAATAGAAATGTATCAAACAAAAAATAAAATAAAAATACCAAAGGTATTAAAAAAATATTATAAAAATGAATAATATTGAAAAATGAAAAATAAAAAAATAAATAAATTTATTTTAAAAAAAAATATTTTATTATTATTAATAAATTATAAATTAATAATTATAAAAAAAGAATTATATAAAATAAAAAAATATAAATATTATAAAAATTTTTTTAAAAAAAATTATAATTTATATAAAAATAAAATAATAATTATATCTTTTATAATAAAAAAAAATATAAATTATAATAAAATAATTAAATATATAAATTTATTTGGTTTTAAATTGTCAAAAAAATTAAAAGAAAATGTAATAATATTTATAAATAAAAAAAATTGTTTTTTAAAAAAAAAATATTTAAAATATATTTAAATAAGTTAATAGTTTTATCGCATTAATAAGAATTATATTAATGAGGAAAGTCCGGACACTAAAGAGAAATACAAAGGATAACATCCTTACATCGAAAGATGAGGAATAGTACAACAGAAAGAAAGTATAATATTAAAATATTATAGTGAAATCATGAAAACTCTGTATAGTGAAATGTTAAATATACCATTTTTATATTTTCTCGATATTTATGGTTGGTAAACAGATATGATATATATGGTAACATATATACTAGATAAATGATAAAAATATATTATTTTATTTTTTTTTAAAATAATTTTTTTTTAAAAATAATATATACAGAATCCGGCTTATATATTAACTTATAAAAAAAAATTATTTAATAGAAATAATTTTATATTTAATAATTTTATTTGGTAAATTTATAGTAATTATATCATTTTTTTTTTTTCCAATTAAAGAGGAACCAATAGGAGATTTTATTGAAATTTTATTTTTTTTTATATTAACATCTAAAAAAGGAACAATTTGAAAATAATTATAAGTTTTATTATTTAAATTAAGTAGTTTAATTTTAGAGTATAAAAATATTTGTTTTTTTTTAATTTTGTTAAAAAATTTATTTTTTACTACTATAATATTGTTAATATAAGATAATAAATAATTAATTTCTATATTTAATAATTCATATTTTTCTTTAGCGGCTATGTATTCATAATTTTCAGATAAATCACCTTTTTCAAGAGCATATTGTATAGTATTTATAATATTTTTTTTTTCTTTTTTTAAAGAAAAAATTTTTTTTTTAATTTTTTTAAGACTTTTTTTAGTAATATATTCCATATAATAAAAATAATATGTTAATAAATAATATATTAGATATATTAAAAAATAATAAAGAAGAAAAAAAAATAAAAGAAGAAATAAAAAAAATTGTAAAAAAAAGAAATATAAAAAAAATAAATAGAAATAAAATAATTAAAATAAAAAATAAAATTATAAAATATAATAAAGAAAAAAAACAAAAAAAAATTTATAAAAAGTATAAAAAAAAAGAAGGTAAATTAGTACTTTTAAAAGTAATAAATGAATATAATAATAAATTAATTTTAATAGATAAATATAATAATGAATTAATATTTAATAAAAAAAATAATTATGAAAAAAAATATATAAAAATAATAAAAAATAATTTATTTATATTTAAAAAAAATAATATATATAATTTTTTAGTAGATAAAATATTTTATACTAAAAATAAAAAAACAATAATAATATTAAAAAGAAATAATATTTTATTTGTAAAAAAATTATTAAAAAAAGAAATATTAGAAATAAAACAAAAAATAGTAAAAATAAAAAAAATAGTAAGAATATCAGGTTTAAAAACAATAATAGTAGTAAAATCAAATAATAAAAATATAAATCCTGTAGGATGTTGTATAGGAATTAAAAATATAAGATTAAATAATATAAAAAAAGAATTAAATAATGAAAAAATAGAAATATATAAATATAATAGTAATAAATTAAAATATATAAAAGAGATATTTAAAAAAAAAAATATAAAAAAAATAGAAATATTAAATAATTTAATAATATTATATTTTAATAAAAAAACAATAGGAAAAATAATAGGAGAAAAAGGATATAATATAAAATTATATTCATTATTATTAAATAATAAAATTATTGTAAAGGAATATGAAAAAAAAAGTAATTGAAATATATAAAGATATAACAATAAATGATTTATCGTTGTTTTTAAATATAAATAATAGTGTAATAATAAATATATGTAAAGATTTAGGATTAATAGTTAATATAAATACAATATTAGATAAAGAATTAATATCATTTATAAGTGATGAATTAGGTTATAAAGTAAAATATTTAGATTCATTATTATTAATAAATAAAGAAAAAGAAATAAGAGAAAAATATAAAAAAAATATATATATTAAAAGATCTCCTATAGTGTCAATAATAGGTCATGTAAATCATGGCAAAACATCATTTTTAGATTATATAAGAAAATCAAATATAATATCAAGTGAAGAAGGTAATATTACTCAACATATAGGAATATATAATGTAAATTTAAAAAAAAGTATAAAATTAACATTTATAGATACTCCAGGCCATGAATCATTTTTATCAATTAGACGTATAAGTATAAAAATATCAGATATAGCGTTAATAATAATATCATCAGAAAATGGTGTAATGACACAAACAATAGAAGCAATATATAATGCAAAATCAGAAAATTTACCAATAATATTAGGAATAAGTAAAATAGATAAAAATAATAATATAAATAAAATAAAAGAACAATTATCAAATATTAATATTTTAGTAGATGATTGGGGTGGAGAATATTTATATCAAAAAATATCGGTAAAAAAAGGATATGGAATAAATGAAATAATAGAAAAAATTTTAAATTTAACAAAAAAAATAAATTTATTTACAAATATAAATAAATTATGTTCAGGAAAAATAATAGATTCATATGTAAATAAAAATAAAGGTTATATAGTAAAAATATTATTATTAGAAGGAATTTTAAAAAAAGGGGATTATATAATATCTGGTATATATTATGGAAAAATAAAAAAGATAATTGATGAAAATAATATTAATATAAATGTAGTATATCCCGGTTTATCAGTTAATATAGTAGGATTTAATGGAGTACCATATACAGGAGATAATTTTAAAGTATTAAAAAAAGAAAAAGAAATAAAAAGAATAGTAATAGAAAGAGAAAATATTATAAAAGAACAAGAAATAAAAATAAAAAAAATATTATATAAAAAAAATAAAGATATTAATATAAATAAAAATAAAAAAATTAATATAATATTAAAAGTAGATGTAGAAAATAGTTTATTAGCAATAATAGAAGAAATAAATAAATTAAATATAGAAATTAATATAATAAAGAAAAAAGTAGGTAATATAAAATATTCTGATTATTTATTAGCTAAGACATTTAATTGTATAATAATAGGTTTTAATGTAAAAAATATTATAAATAAAAAACAAATAAATAATAAAAATATAGAAATATATAATTTAAAATTAATTTATGATATTATAAAAATTTTAATAAATAAAAATGAAAATAATAATAAAGAAAATATAAAAATATTAGGAAAAGCAAAAGTAATAAAATTATTTATAAAAGATAAAAAATTAATTATGGGTTGTAAAGTAATAAATGGTAAAATAAAAAAAGAAAATAAAATAAAAATAATAAGAAATAACAAAATAATATTAATTAGTGATATTATATCAATAAAAATATTTAATAATAAGGTAAATGAAGTAAAAAAAAATAATGAATTTGGTTTAATAATAAAAAAAAAAGCAGAAATTAAAATAAATGATATAATAGAAACATATAAAAAAAAATAAAATTAATTATATTATTATATTATTAGAAATAAAAAAAAAAATGATAAATATTTTAAAATATATTTTTGATTTATTAATAAAATTAAAAGATTTATTAATAAGAAATTTAATTAATTTATTTAATTATATGTATTTTAAAAAGGAAAAAATAAAAAATATGTTTAATGAATATTATGAAAAAACAAAAGTCAAATTTTATAACTTTAATGAAACAATAAATGATATATTTATCAATGATAATGATAATGATTATAATAAAACAATTAAACCTTATGATTTAATAAACTCAAAGGCTTACAAATACATAAATTATAGCCTAAATGATAACGAAAATAGTCTAAAAGAACTAAATGAGATAAATGAAAACGAAAATAAAAAAAATGAGGAAAATAAAAAAATAAAACAAAAAGAAAAAGAAAAAATAGAAGAAAAAATAAATAAAAAAATAAATAAAAAAATAAATAAAAAAATAAATAAAAAAATAAATAAAAAAATAAATAAAAATATAAAGAAAAATATAAAGAAAAATATAAAAAAAAAAATAAATGAAAAAATAAATGAAAAAATAAATGAAAATACAACTAAAAATAATGTTAAAAACGAAGTAGCAGAGGAGGAGGATGATTATAATTCAGATGATTATGTAATGTAGCACAAGCAGCAGAAGGATGCTACAGCTGCAGCAACAGCTGCAGCTGTAGCTGCAGCTGAAGCAACATAATAAAAAAATGAAAAAAGAATTAGTAATAAATGTAATAAATAAAAAAATAAAAATAGCTTTATTAAGAAAAAATAAATTATTAGAATATAGGGAATATAAATATAAAAAATTATTATCAGTAGGGGATATATTAAATGGAAAAATAAATTATATATCAAAAGGGATGAAGGTAGCATTTATAGATATAGGATATAAAAAATATGGAATTTTACAGTTTGAAGATTTATTAAATAAAAAGGATTTAAAAAAAGGAAAAAAAATAATAGTACAAATATTAAAAGAACCAATAAAAGAGAAAGGGCCGAAATTAACAAGTAAAATAAAAATAATAGGGAGATATATAATATTAATACCTAATTTAAAAAAAATATTAATATCAAGAAAAATAAGAAATAATAAAAGAATAAAAAAAATAATAGAAAAAGTAGAAATAAATAAAAAATATGGGATAATAATAAGAACATTATGTAAAAAAAAAAATATAAATGAAATAAAAAAAGAAATAAAATATTTAAAAAAAAAATTAAGTTTAATAAATAAAATAATATATAAAAAAAAAATATATACAAATAATAATATAATAAATTATATATTAAGAAAAAAAATAATAATAATATGTAATAATTTAAGTTTATATAAAAAAATAATTAATAATTTAAAGAATAAAAAACAAATAAAATTATATAAAAGTAATATACCAATATTTAAAAAATATGGAATAGAAAGACAAAAAAAAATATTATTAGGAAAAAAAATAGATTTATTAGATGGATCTAATTTGATAATAGAAAAAACAGAAGCTTTAAATGTAATTGATATAAATAGTAATATGATAAGAAATAATAAAAATTCATTATTAGAAATAAATTTAATAGCAATAAAGGAAATAATAAGACAAATAAAATTAAGAAATATGGGAGGAATAATAATAATAGATTGTATAAATATGAAAAAAAGAAAATATAAAAATATAATATATGAATATTTAGAAAAAAATATGAGGGAAAATAATATAATATTACCACCTAATAAATTTAATATTATTCAAATAATAAGAAAAAGAATATAATATAAAAGGAATGAGGCGGATGTGGTGAAAAGGTAAACACGCTAGATTTAGGATCTAGTTCTAGAGAAATAGAATTAAGGGTTCAAATCCCTTCATCCGCATCGCATAAAAAAAATAAAAAAAAGTGTTAAATAATTATTATATATCAAGGAAAGATACTATAACAGCAATATCAAGTCCATTAGGAACAGGAGCAATATCAATAATAAGAATATCAGGAAAAAAATCAATAAAAATTATAAAAAAAATATTAACTAAAAAAAAAATAAAATATAATAAAGTAAATATAGGAATAATATATGATAAAAAAGAAATAATAGATAAAGTAATAATAATAATTTATAAAAAACCAAAATCTTATACAGGAGAAAATTTAGTAGAAATAAATTGTCATGGATCAATTTATATACAAAAAAAAATAATAAATATAATAATAAAAAATGGAGGAAGATTAGCAAAAAATGGAGAATTTACTTTTAGAGCATATTTAAATAAAAAAATAGATTTATTACAAGCCGAATCAATATATGATTTAATAAAATCAGAAAATAAAATTTACCATGATATAGCAATAAATAATTTAATATATAATAAATTATCAAAAAATATATTAAAAATACAAAAAAGTATATTAGATATATTATCTTATATAGAAATAATGTTAGATTTTTCAGAAGAAGATATAAAAATAGATAAAAAAAAAATATATAATAAAATAATATATATAGAAAAGAAAATAAAAAAATTAATAGAATCTTATAAAATAAATAATATAATTAAAGAAGGATTAAATATAGCTATAATTGGACCAGTAAATTCAGGAAAATCTACATTAATGAATGTATTAATAAAAGAGGAGAAAGCGATAATATCAAAAATTCCAGGAACAACAAGAGATATAGTAGAAGGAAAAATAAAAATAGAAAAATTAAAATTAAATTTATTTGATACAGCAGGGATAAGAAAAACTAATTCAAAAATAGAAAAAATAGGAATAAAAAAAACATTTAAAAAAATAAAGGATACTAATATAATTTTATATGTATTTGATATTTTAAAATTAAAAAATTATTTAAAATTTAAAGAAAAAATAAAAAAATTAAAAAAAAAAATATTTAAAAAAAAAAAAAAATAATTAAAAAATAAAAAAAAAAAAAAAAAAAAAAAAAAATTAAAAAAAAAAAAAATAAAAAAAAAAAAAAAAAAAAAAAAAAAAAAAAAAAAAAAAAAAAAAATAAAAAAAAAAAAAAAAAATATAAAAAAAAAAAATATTTAATAAAAAAAAAATTATAAATTATAATATAATATTAATATCAGCAAAAAAAAAGAAAGGAATTAAAAAGATATATAAAAATTTATATAAAATAATCCCAAAAAAAGAAATAAAAAATAATAATTTTATAAATAATTTAAGACATTATGAAGAATTAAAAAAAAGTTTAAAATATATTAAAAAATTTAAAAAAGATTATTTAAAAAAAATACCTTATGAATTTATTACAATAGATTTAAAATTATCTTTAAAACATTTATATAATATAAATGGAAATAATTTAACTTATAATGAAATATTAGATAATATTTTTTCTAAATTTTGTATAGGGAAATAATTATTTATAATTATTAAAAATAATGGTTTTAAAATAATTAATACGATAAATAATATTTTTATAATTTAATAAATTAAATATATCAAATAAAGAAATACCTTTTAATTCACCAATAATTGAGATTCTAATAATTTTTAAAAAAAAATAATAATCATTATAAGAAATTTGTAATTTTTTAAAAAATAAAATTATTTTATTTTTATTAGGTTTATTTTTAAAAAATTTTTTAATTTTAAAAAATAAATAAATAATAATTTTTTTATTATAAATAATATAATATTTAAGTTTTAAAGGAATATAAAATTTTTTTGGGATAATAAAAAAATAATAACAATTATACCATATATCATTAATATTAATTAATTTAATTCTATTAATAATTAAATTAATAATTTTATTAAGTAGTTTATCTTTATGATCAATATTATTAAAAATTAAATATTGTTTTAATAAAAAAAAAATTTTTTTATTATTATTAAATTTATTTATATATTTTTTATTTATCCAACATGATTTTTTAAAATTTAAATGTACATCAGATTTATTAATATCTTTAAATGTAAATAATTTAATAATAGTATTAATATTAAAAATTTCATTGTTAATATTTGGTTTCCAACCTAATAAAGCAATTATATTAATTAATGATTCAGGTAAAAATCCTAATTCTTCGTAACTATTTTTAATATTTATATTTTTATATTTAGATTTAATTGGGTAAATAGGTAAATTATTATAATTAAAATTTCTTTTACTTATTTTACCTTTATTATTTAAAATTAATGGTAAATGAACAAATTTAGGAATTTGCCAATTAAAATAATTATATATAATAATATGTAAAGGAGTAGATGATAACCATTCTTTTCCTCTAATAACATGTGTTATATTCATTAAATGATCATCTATTACGTTAGCAAAATGATAGGTAGGTGTTTGATTAGATCTATAAATAATTTTATCATCTAATTGATTAGAATTAATAGTAATTTTACCATAAATTTTATCATAAAAAGTAATGTTTTTATTATAAGGTGTTTTTAATCTAATAACATATTTATTAGTTTTTATTAATTTAGTAATTATTTTATTATTAATATTTAATGAATTATTTAAATTATTTCTAGTTAAACTATTATAAATAAAATGTTTATATTTTTTTTTATATAATTTTAATGTTTTTTTTTTATCAAAAGCATAATAAGCAAATTTATTTTTTATTAATTTATTTATATATTTTTTATATATTTTAAAACGTTTAGATTGAATATAAGGTTTATATTTACCTTTTTTTCCATAACCTTCATCATAATTTATATTACACCATTTTAATGAATCTATTAAATAATTTATTGAATTTTTTATAAATCTTTTTTTATCAGTATCATCAATTCTTAATATAAATATTCCATTTGTTTTTTTAGCATATATATAATTATATAAAGCTGTTCTTAAACCTCCAATGTGTAATGGTCCTGTTGGACTAGGAGCAAATCTAACTCTAATAAATTTATTTAACTTTTTTTTCATATATTATTAATTAATAATAAAATATTAATATTATTAATATAAAATAATGGCACTATGGCCGAGAGGTTAGGCAAGGGTCTGCAAAACCTTTTACAGTAGTTCGAATCTACTTAGTGCCTTATAAAAATTTTATTTTTTTTATAAATTTATTTAATTTTCTCCATTTTATAATTTGTTTATGATTACCTGATAATAAAATATTAGGAACTTTCATATTTTTAAATTTATATGGTCTAGTATATAAAGGATATTCATAATCATAATTATTATTATAAAATGAATCAGTAAATGCAGAATTTATATTACCCAATACACCAGGAATTAATCTAATAATTGAATCAATTACTACTAAAGTAGATATTTCTCCATTAGATAATACATAATTACCAATTGAATATTCTTTTGTTATTATAAAATCTCTTATTCTTTGATCAATTCCTTTATAATGACCACAAATAAATAATATATTTTTTAATTTAGATAATTTAATAGCAATTTTTTGATTAAATAATTTAGCATCAGGAGTTAAAAAAATAATTTCATTAAAATTAATATTTAATTTTTTAATACAATTATATATAGGTTCAATTTTTATGATCATTCCATGTCCTCCACCATATGGATAATCATCAATTTTGTTACCTATTACATAATTTCTTAAATAATGAATTTTAATTTTTAAAATTTTTTTTTTTATAGCTTTTTTTATAATAGGATAATATAAAAGATTTTTCCAAAAATTGGGAAATAAAGTAATAATATTAATAATCATTTTAAATAGCGGAGACAGGATTTGAACCTGTGACCTTCGGGTTATGAGCCCGATGAGCTACCAGACTGCTCTACTCCGCAGTAAAGTAATAATATTTATATATTAATAATATAAATATAATAAAAAAAAAATATTAATATATATATATATTTAAAATAAAACCAATATGATTAATAATATTTAAAACATAATTATTATTAAAAATTAAATATTGCCCTTTAATACCTTTTAATTTAAGAGTTATATATTTAATTTTATTTAATTTAATAATATTAATAATTTTGGGATATTTAATAATAGGATAGTAAAAATAAAATATTTTTTTATTATTAAAAATGTATTTAGAATAATTATTTTTAATTAATATATTAATTATTTTATCTTTAATTTTTAGAATATTTAAATTTTTTTTAAATTTATTAGTTAACATAATTCTGAAATTAGTTTTATCAGAAATATATCTTTTTACTATTTGTTCAATTACACCAGCTATATATCTGTTAGGAGTATAAGCTATAATAATAGCTTTTATAGCACCTTGATCCATTAATCTATTGATAAAATTAGATTTAATAGTAACACCAATTTTAAAATTACTTGTAAATGATAAATAAACAATATGATTTTTAAATTCAAAATTATTAATTTTATTATTATTGTTTTTATTTGAAGAACATAAAAAAGGATAAAATATTTTAATATTAAAAATTTTTATAAAATAACATTTTTTACAATATCCATTTCTAAAAATTTTTTTTTTTTACATAATAAACAGTAATTATTAATATATTGAAATACAAAATATTTATTAATATAATTATTCAATAATAAATATTTATTATTAATATTTAAATAATATAATAAAGGATTATTATATTTAATTAATAATTTATCTAATATAATAATTTGTTTAAATTTTAACATAATACTATACTCCTCAAGCTGGATTCGAACCAGCTACCTTCTGATTAACAGTCAGATGCTCTACCTGATGAGCTATTGAGGAAAAAAAAATAAATTTAATTATATATTAATAAATAATATAAATAAAATAAATAAATAAATGAAAAAAATAGAATTATTATCTCCAGTAGGTAATTATGATAGTTTATATGCAGCTATAGAATCAGGAGCTGATTCAATTTATTATGGGATAGAACAATTAAATATGAGAGCTAGTAAAATAAATTTTACTATAAAAGATATAAAAAAAATAAATGAAATATGTAAAAAAAAAAGAATAAAAAAATATTTAACATTAAATACTATAATATATGATCATGATATAAATATGGTAAAAAAAATATTATATGAAGCAAAAGAATATAATATAGATGCAATAATAGCAATGGATAGTTTTGTAATAAAATATTCTAACAAATTAAATTTACCAATTCATATTTCAACTCAATTAAATATAACAAATTTTGAATCATTAAAATTTTATTCGAAATATTCAGATGTATTTGTATTAAGTAGAGAATTAAATTTGAATCAAATAAAATATATAACAAATAAGATAAATTTATATAAGTTAAAAGGATTTTCAAAAAAAAAAATAAAAATAGAAATATTTTGTCATGGTTCTTTATGTATGGCAATTTCAGGAAAATGTTATTTAAGTTTACATACATATAATTCATCAGCAAATAGAGGTGTATGTAAACAAAATTGTAGAAGAAAATATTTAGTAAAAGATAAAGAATCAAATATAGAATTGGAAGTAGACAATGAATATATAATGTCTTCTAAGGATTTGTGTACAATAAATTTTTTAGATAAAATTATTGATTCAGGTGTAAGTATATTAAAAATAGAAGGAAGAAATAAATCTCCAGAATATATAAGTAAATGTACTAAATATTATAAAGAAGCTATAAAATCTATATATAATAAAACTTATAATAAAGAAAAAATATTAACATGGATAAATGAATTAAAAAAAGTATATAATAGGGGTTTTTGGAGTGGATATTATTTAGGAGAAAAAATAGGACAATGGAATAATAGTTATGGGTCAAAAGCAATAAAAAAAAAAATGTTTATAGGAATAGTAAAAAAATATTATAATAAAAAAAAAATAATGGAAATTGAGGTAAAATCTAATAATATAAAAAAAAAAGATAAAATATTAATAATAGGAAATAATTTAGGAGTAAAAGAAATAGAAATAAAATTATTAAAAAATGAAAATAAAGAAATAAAAAATAAAATAAAAAAAGGAAAAATATGTACAACTTATGTACCTTTTAAAGTATTTAAAAATAATAAAATATATAAGATAATATAAAAATTAATAAATATTAATGTATTTTAGTAGTAAAAATTTAAGGATTTAAAAAAAATAATTTTTTAAAATAAAATATATTATTATTAATTTTAAAAAAATAAAAAAATCCTATTCTGTGAAATTGATATATATTGTATAAATTTATATTATTAATAGATATATCGCCATATACGAAAATAGATTTTAATGAATTTTTATTAATAATTTTATTATTTTTAAAATAAATATAATTATATAAAAGAATATTAATTTTAGTATTATATTTAGAAGATACCCATTGTATAGTACTTTTAATTTTATTATATTTTATTGTATTATTTTTATATATTTTACAATATATTTTTTTAATATTATTATTTTTTTTAACAATTTTAAAAATTTTAATAATATAAGAATATTTAAGTCTTACATAATTGTTAAATGATAATCTTAAAAAATTTTTATCATATTTATATTTAAAATCGTTTTTTTCTATGTATATAGTTTTAGTAAAAGGAATAATTTTATATTTAGGATAATTACAATGATTTTTAATATAAATCCATTCAATAGATTTTTTAGGAAAGTTAATAATTGTTAATTTAATAGGATTAAATATAACTAATAATTTAGGTGTTTTATTAATTATTTTTTTTTTAATATATAATTCTAATAGTTTAATATTAATATTATTATTTCTTTTAGAATATCCTATAGATTTAATAAAATTAATAATATATTTAGAAGAATAACCTTTTTTTTTAAAAGCAGTAATAGTACATAATCTAGGATCACATAAATTATTAATTATTTTTTTATTTTTTAGAATATTAATTTGTCTTTTACTAGTAATAGTATTAGATAGATTTAATCTAGAAAATTCAATTTGTTTAGGTTTAATATAATTAAATTTTTTATTATAAATTTGATTAATAAACCAATCATATAATGGTTTATGGTTTTGAAATTCTATAGAACATAAAGAATGTGAAATTTTTTCTATATAATCTGATTGTCCATGAGCCCAATCATAAGTTGGATAAATACACCATTTATTTTTAGTAAATAAATGTTTTTTATATATTATTCTATACATAATAGGATCATTTAAATAATAATTAGTAGATTTATTATTGATTTTAGCTCTTAATATATAAGTATTTTCTTTATACTTACCAATTTTCATATTTTTAAAAATAAATAAACTTTTTTCAATATTATTAATATTATATATTTTATTATTATATATTTTTTGTATATAAGCTTTTTGTTTAATAATTAATAGTTTAGCCCATTTATATAATAGATTAAAATAATTAGAGATATAAGTAATTTTAGTATATTTAAAACCTAACCATTTAATATTTTTAATAATTTGATTAATATATTTAATATTAATATTATTAGGATTAGTATCTTCAAATCTTAAATAAATTTTAGAATTATAGAATTTAGCTAAAGTAAAATTAATATATAAAGATTTAATATGTCCTAAATGTAAAAAACCATTAGGTTCAGGGGGAAATCTAAATTTAATATTATTAATAGATAAACCGTTATTAATATCATTATCAATAATATTAGTAATAAAATTATTCATTATTTATTGATATTAATAAAGTTAATTAAATAATGTTTTTTTTTACCTTTTTGAATAATTAAATATTTATTTTTTATTAAATTATTAAAATTAGTAATCAAATTATTATTTATTTTTAAACCATTAATTAAAAAAATACCATTATTATTAATAAATTTTTTATATTCTGAATTAGAATTAAAAAAAATTTTATCTTTAATAAAATTAAAAATATATATATTTGTTTTTTTATTAAAAAAATAATTATAAGTTTTAATATAATTTTTAATAATATTAATATATTTATTAATTAATTTTATATTAAATACTTTATTAAATAATATGTTTGATATAATTATTGAGTTTTTACAATTAGTTTTATTGTGTACCCATTTAGTAATTTCTTTAGCAATTTTTTTTTGTAATATTTTTTTTTCAGGATTTTTAGTATGATAAGAAATAAATTGTTTAATATATTTTTTTTTTAACAAAGAAAAATATTTAAAATATTTAATACTATTTTTGTCTGATAAATTAATAAAATATTGATAAAATTTATAAACAGAAGTATATTTTTTATTTAACCAAATATTAGAATTATTATTTTTATTACTTTTACTAAATTTAATGTTATTATTATTTAATAATAAAGGAAATGTAAAACCATGAACGTTTTTATTATATTTTTTTTTTATAATTTTTATTCCAGTTAATATATTACTCCATTGATCAGAACCACCAATTTGTAAATTACATTTATATTTTTTATATAAATAATAATAATCATAACCTTGTAATAATTGATATAAAAAATTTGTAAGTTTAATATTATTATTATTTAATTTATTATAAATAATTTTTTTTTTTAACATAAAATTTAAATTAATATATTTACATATATTATTAAAAAATTTATATAAATAAAGTTTATTTAACCATTTATTATTATTAATAATTTTAATATTTTTAATTTTTAATAAGTTATATATTTGTTTTTTAATATTTTTAATATTATTTTTTATTAATTTTAATTTATTTTTATTTAAATTTATTTTAGCAGTAAATTCGCCTATTAATATAAAATTAAATTTATAAATTTTATAATAACGATAAATAATAGAAATAGGTAATAAATGACCAATATGTAAAGAATCATAAGTAGGATCAAAACCAATATATAAAATAATATTATTATTAATAAAGTATTTAGTAATATTATTAGTTTTATTAAATATTAAATTTCTCCATTTTAAATCTTTAAAAAATTTTATAATATTATTCATAACTATAATATAAAAAATGATAAAAAAAATATTTAATAAAAAAAAGATAATAATAGGAATTGAAACATCTTTTGATGATACATCAGCATCAGTAATAAAAGGAAATAAAGTGTTATCAAATATTATAAAAGTACAAAAAATACATAATAAATATAATGGAGTAATTCCTAATATAGCCTCGAATATGCATTTAAAAAATATATATAAAGTAGTAAATAAAGCAATTAAAAATTCTAAAATTAAAAATAAAAAATTAATAAATGGAATAGCTTTTACATGTGGACCAGGGTTAATAAATAGTTTAATAATAGGAGAAAATTTTGCAAAATCAATGGCATTATCGTTAAATATTCCATTATTTGGAGTAAATCACATACAAGCTCATATATTATCAATATTTTTATATAAAAAAAATAATAAATATCCAAAATTTCCTTATATATGTTTAAGTATAAGTGGAGGACATACAAAATTATTTATAGTAAAAGATTTTTTTAAAATTAAAATAAAAGGAAAAACATTAGATGATTCGTTAGGTGATTTAATAGATAAAATATCAAATAAATTAGGATTTAATTATTGTAATGGAGCAGAAAAGTTAAATAAATATTGTAAAAATGGAAGAAAAAAATATAAATTTCCAATACCTAAAGTAAAAAAATATAATTTTAGTTTTAGTGGATTAAAAACATATTTATTTAATTTTATAAATAATAAAAAAAAAGAATATATAAAGAAAAATATAAATAATATATCAAAATCATTACATTATACAATTTATAAAATATTAATAGAAAAAATAGAAAAATTAATAAAAAAAACAAAAATTAGAACATTATTAATATGTGGTGGGGTGTCTTGTAATACATATATAAGAAAAAAGATTAAAAAATATAGTAAAGAAAATAAAATCAAATTATTTTATTTAAAGAATAAAAAATATATAAGAGATAATGGAGCAATGATAGCATTGGTAGGATATTTAAAAGATTATTATAAAATTTATGATGATTTTAATATAAAAAGTAATAGTAAATTAAAAATAGATAATTATTAATAAAAAATATAAAAGGTAAATAAAAAAATAATATTGTAAAAAAAATTATATTTTAACTAATAATAAATCACCGAAATAAAAAAAAGAATAATTATATTTAATAGCTTCATTATAAATATTAATAATATTATTATAACCACAATAATCAGCTAAAATATGAAAATAATAAGTATTAGGATAATGAAAGTAAGTTAATAAATTATTTACTATAGTGTAATTATAAGGAATATCAATAAAATTATTAATTAAACCTTTAAATTTAATAATATTGAAAATATTAGATTTACATAATTCTATAGATAATAAAGTATTAATATCAATAGCACAAATTTTATATTTTTTTTTATAAGCATTATTAATAAGTTTAATGCAATTATAATTAATATTAAGAAAATCAGAATTAAGTTTATTAAAAAAATAATAATTATTATAATTTAAAAGATTATATAAATTAATACCAAAATGATAAGTAATATCTAAAATTTTTACATGTTTATATTTTAATTTAATAAAAAAATATTTTGATAAATTAATACCAGAAGTAGGTAAAAATAATGAACCAACTTTTTTAGAGTAAAAATTTTGATAATAATTATAATTTTTATATGAATTAATAAAATTAAAATAATTAGGAAGTATTAGATGACCTATTTCATATAAAAGTTTAATAAAATCATTATAATTTATATCTAAAAATTTAATTATTCTACCTTTAGAAGAAGTATTATCTATAATTTTAGAAGAAAGAATTAATTGTTTATTATAAAAAAAATTAATTTGATTACCAATTCTAATTTTTCTAGCAGGGTAAATTAAAGTTTCCCAAATATTATTTGATTTATTAATGTTTTTTAATAATATTAAAGAAATTTTAGAAGAATTTTTATAACCTGTTAATTTACAAGGTAAGACTTTAGTATTATTTCTTATTAATAAATCATTATGTTTAAAATATTTAAATAAAAAGTTAATTGTTTTATGATATATTTTATTTTTTTTTTTATCAAAAATCATTAGTCTACAATTATCTTTTATAAGATAGGGAAAAGTGTTAATTAAATATTTTGGTATTTTAAAATATAAATTTTTTATTTTCATTTGGATTTTAATTAAAAATTATTATAATATTAATAAATATTTTATATTATATTATAATTAATTAAAAAAAATATATTTTTTTTTAATTAAAAGTAATATAATTTTGTTATTTGAAAAATAATAAAAATTTTAATATAATTTATTAGAAATAATATAATTTCTAATATTTATTATAAAGTTTAATTTAAAGAGTTTGATCCTGGCTCAGGATAAACGCTAGCGATWARCKYTASMSATNNGCWWKWCNASRKGYAANTMKAGRKKWAATAWANATWWATWWTATTTATTTTATAACGACCGGCGAACGGGTGAGTAAAACATATGTAATTTACATATTGTTRAAGAATAGTYTTATTAAWTTAAGAGTAATACTTTATAATGCAATAAATYACTARGATTTATTGTGAAAGTTTTTTTATATGTTTAATTTATTAAATATATAAATGAATGACAATATATAAGCATATGYCTGATTAGTTAGTTGGTAAGGTAAWGGCTTACCAAGACAAAGATCAGTAGGGGGCCTGAGAGGGTGTACCCCCACATTGGTACTGGAACACGGACCAAACTTCTACGGAAGGCAGCAGTGAGGAATATTGGTCAATGGAGGMAACTCTGAACCAGCTATTTCGCGTGTAGGATGAAGGCCTATGGGTTGTAAACTACTTTTGTATAATAATAAAAAATTTTATTAAAAGTAAAATATATTGAATGTTATACGAATAAGTATCGGCAAACTCTGTGCCAGCAGCCGCGGTAAGACAGAGGATGCAAGCGTTATCCGGAATAATTGGGTTTAAAGGGTGCGTAGGTGGATTTTTAAGTTAATAATGAAAGTTTATAACTTAATTATAAAAATGTTATTAATACTAAAAATCTAGAGATAATATGAAGTAATTGGAATATGTGGAGTAGCGGTAAAATGCATAGATATCACATGGAACACCAAAGGCGAAGGCAGATTACTAATATTTATTCTGACATTGAGGCACGAAAGCGTGGGGAGCAAACAGGATTAGATACCCTGGTAGTCCACGCCGTAAACGATGATCACTAATTGTTGGATTTTAAATAATTCAGTAATTAAGCGAAAGTGATAAGTGATCCACCTGGGGAGTACGATCGCAAGATTGAAACTCAAAGGAATTGACGGGGATCCGCACAAGCGGTGGAGCATGTGGTTTAATTCGATAATACGCGAGAAATCTTACCAAGATTTAAATGTGTAACGAATAATTTAGAAATAAATTAGTCTACGGACGTTACACAAGATGCTGCATGGTTGTCGTCAGCTCGTGCCGTGAGGTGTAAGGTTAAGTCCTTTAACGAGCGCAACCCTTATCATTAGTTGCTAACAGATAATGCTGAGGAATCTAATGAGACAGCTAACGTAAGTTAAGAGGAAGGAGAGGATGACGTCAAATCATCATGGCTCTTATATCTTGGGCAACACACGTGCTACAATGGTTGATACAAAGAGTWGCAAWTAGGTRACTARGAGCGAATCTAAAAAATCAATCTCAGTTCGGATTGAAGTCTGTAACTCGACTTTATGAAGATGGAATCGCTAGTAATCGCGTATCAGCAATGACGCGGTGAATAAGTWCTCGGGTCTTGTACACACCGCCCGTCAAGCCATGGAAGTTAATATTATTTGAAGTTAAWWAYTGTAAAAAGTATTAATTAGAGTAARATTAATAACTAGGGCTAAGTCGTAACAAGGTAACCGTATCGGAAGATGTGGTTGGAAATAAACTGTATTTATTTAAAAAAAATTTTATAATAAAAAAAAATTATATTAAAAATAAGAGAGACTTTTATTAAGAATAAAAAAGTCTCGTAGCTCAGTAGGTAAGAGCGCTACACTGATAATGTAGAGGTCCGTGGTTCAATTCCACGCGAGACTATTAAAATTAATAAAAGTAAAAAGGGGGAATTAGCTTAATTGGTAGAGCACCTGTTTTGCATACAGGAGGTAATCGGTTCAAATCCGATATTCTCCATAAGAATTTTGTTATTTGATATTTTTTATAAAAGTTCCATTTAAAAATAATAGTAAATTAGGATTAAAAATATAAAAATAAAAGTTACTATTAATGCATATAATGGATGCCTTGGTTCTGAGAGGCGATGAAGGACGTGATAAACTGCGATAAGTTGCGAGTATTTGGAAGATAAAGTTAATTCGCAAATTTCCGAATGGGGTAACCTATTATATCAAAAATATAATATTATTTTTATTTATAAAAATAAAGCTAACCTGATGAACTGAAACATCTTAGTAATCAGAGGAAAATAAAACAAATAGTGATTTTGTAAGTAGTGGCGAGCGAAAGCAAAACAGTCTAAACTATATTAATTATAGGGTTAGAGGGATTATTAATAACATTAGTTTAAAGTATATTAGAAATATTTGGAAAAATATACCAAAGATGGTGATAGTCCAGTACATTAAATATTTTAAATAAAAGAAATAATTACCTAAGTAAAACGAGACACGTGAAATCTTGTTTGAATTAGCCAGGCCCATCTGGTAAGACTAAATACTACTCAGAAACCGATAGTGAACAAGTACCGTGAGGGAAAGGTGAAAAGAATTTAGAAAATAAATATGAAATAGATCCTGAAATTATATGCAAACAATCAGTCGGAGCTTCTAATAATGAAGTGACGTCTTGCCTTTTGCATAATGAACCTACGAGTTAATTTTACTGGCGAGGTTAAGCAATTATGTTGTGTAGCCATAGCGAAAGCGAGTTTTAAAAGAGCGAAATAGTCAGTAGAATTAGACGCGAAACCGAGTGATCTATCCATGAACAGGTTGAAGCTATAATAAAATATAGTGGAGGACCGAACTGGTAGATGTTGAAAAATCTTCGGATGATTTGTGGATAGGAGTGAAAGGCTAATCAAACTCGGAGATAGCTCGTACTCTCCGAAATGCATTTAGGTGCAGCATTATGTTAATAGTATTATAGAGGTAGAGCTACTAATTTGAGGAGGGTGTTTAAAAACTTACCGAATCTTAATAAACTCCGAATACTATAATATTTATCATAGTAGTGAGGATATGGGTGCTAAGATCCATATTCAAAAGGGAAACAACCCAGACCATCAGTTAAGGTCCCAAAATATATACTAAGTTGTTATAACGAAGTTTAATATCTTATACAACTAGGATGTTAGCTTGGAAGCAGCTATCATTTAAAGAGTGCGTAACAGCTCACTAGTCTAGAAATTAAGCGCGGATAATAAACGGGCATAAGTATATTACCGAAACTATGGGTATATTTTATAAATTAATAATAATTATTAATATATATAATATACGGTAGGAGAGCATTGTAAATTCATAGAAGTTATATTGTGAAATATAATGGAGAACTTACAAAAGAAAATGTAGGTATAAGTAACGATAATATAGGTGAAAAACCTATACACCGAAAAACTAAGGTTTCCTCAGCAATGTTAATCAACTGAGGGTTAGTCGGGTCCTAAAATGATACCGAAAGGTGTAGTTGATGGATAATCGGTTAATATTCCGATACTTATTTATTATAATAATGATGGGAGGACGAAGTAGTGAAACTATTGCGTAATAATGGATTGTTACGTTGAAATATAAAGGAATAAATAATATAGTAAAATGCATATTATTTTCCGAAATATGATAGTACTATTAAATAGATAATATAGGTAATAACTTCCAAGAAAAGTCTCTAAATTAAATAATAAATAACTCGTACCAAAACCGACACAGGTAGTTGAGGAGAGAATCCTAAGGTGCTCGAGTGATTCACAGCTAAGGAACTAGGCAAAATAAACTTGTAACTTCGGGAGAAAAGTTACCATAATATTATATATTATGGTCTCAGTAAAATGATTCAGACGACTGTTTATCAAAAACACAGGACTCTGCTAAAATCGAAAGATGATGTATAGGGTCTGACACCTGCCCGGTGCTGGAAGGTTAAATGAGAGAGTTAATATAATTTATTATATAAAGCTTTTGATTGAAGCCCCAGTAAACGGCGGCCGTAACTATAACGGTCCTAAGGTAGCGAAATTCCTTGTCGGGTAAGTTCCGACCTGCACGAATGGTGTAACGATCTGAATACTGTCTCTGCTGTGAGCTCGGTGAAATTGTAATATCGGTGAAGATACCGATTACTCGCAATGGGACGAAAAGACCCTGTGAACCTTTACTATAGCTTCGTATTGATTTTTAATTAATAATGTGTAGAATAGGTGGGAGACTATGAAGCATTATCGCTAGGTAATGTGGAGTCAAAAGTGAAATACCACCCATTGTTTATTAAATATCTAACTAATTAATAAAATAATTAGGACAATGCGTGGTAGGTAGTTTGACTGGGGTGGTCGCCTCCTAAAAAGTATACGTGCTTCAAGGTGCTTTCACACGTATGGTAATCGTGTGTAGAGTATAATGGCATAAAAGCGCTTAACTGTAAGATATACAAATCGAACAGATACGAAAGTAGGGCATAGTGATCCGGTGGTTCTGTATGGTAAGGCCATCGCTCAAAGAATAAAAGGTACTCCGGGGATAACAGGCTAGTCTCCCCCAAGAGCTCATATCGACGGGGAGGTTCGGCACCTCGATGTCGGCTCGTCACATCCTGGGGCTGTAGAAGGTCCCAAGGGTTGGGCTGTTCGCCCATTAAAGTGGCACGCGAGCTGGGTTCAGAACGTCGTGAGACAGTTCGGTCTCTATCTATTGCGAGCGTAAGAAGTTTGAAGTGGATCTAATTCTAGTACGAGAGGACCGAATTGGGCGAGCCTATGGTGCATCAGTTGTACTACCAAGTGCATAGCTGAGTAGCTAAGCTCGTAAAAGATAAGCACTGAAAGCATATAAAGTGCGAAACTTACCACAAGATTAAACTTCTTTTAAGGATAGTTGAAGATTACAACTTTGATAGGCTATAAGTGTACAAATAGTAATATTTTAAGCTGATTAGTACTAATTATCCGTAAACTTTGATTTATATTTATTATTTATATTTATATTAAATTTAAAAGAAACTTTTATAAAAAAAAAAATTAAAAATAAAAAAATGGGTGGTTAAAATAATAATATTCACCTCTTACCATTCCGAACAGAGAAGTTAAAATTATTATCACTGATGATACTAATTTTAAAAAATTGGGAAAGTAAGTACTGCCCATTTTTTTATTTAAATTTCAATTAATTTAGTATTAACAATTTTTAAATTATATTTTTTAGCTATTTTTTTAATAATAAAATAATATAATCCATATGTTTCATAAAAAAATAAAATTAATTTATTGTCAATTAATTTTAAATTAGAATTAATAATTTTATCTTTAATAAAATTTTTAACTATAAAAATATTTTTTTTTAAAATTAAAAAATAATTTAATTCTTCTTGTTTTAGAAGTTTAATAATTTTTTTTTTTTTTTTATTAAAAATAGGGATAATTTTAAATAAAAATGGTTTTTTAATATTTAAAAATTTATAAGAATAAATTAAAGATCTTCTAATTAATTTTCTAATAATATATCCTTCTTTTTTGTTATTAGGTATTACTCCATCTAACATAGAAAAAAAAATAGTTCTAATATGATCAGATATAATTTTAATAACTATATCAATTCTTTTATTTTTACCATATTTAATACATAAAATATTTTCAATTATTTTGATAATAGGAGTAAAAATATCAGTATCATAAGTAGATTTTTTATTTTGTAAAATCATACATAATCTTTCTAATCCCATTCCAGTATCTATATAATTATTAGATAATAAATATTTATTTTTTAAGATTTTATTATTTTTAATAATATATTTTATATTAACAATATTCCATAATTCTATTACATAATTATTATTTTTATTAACTAAATATCTACCTAATTTTTTACTTTTTTTATTTCTTATATCAATATGTATTTCGGATGAAGGACCACATAAATTAAAATTGTCTATTTTCCAAAAATTATGTTTTAAACCAAAAAATAAAATATTTTTTTTATTAATTAATTTTTTCCATATATTATAAGATTGTTTATCAAATTTTAATTTATTTTTTTTATCACCTTTAAAAATAGTAACATAAATATTATTTTTAGATATTTTATATTTTTTAGTTATTAATTCCCATGCATATTTTATTGCGGTTTTTTGGGAATATTCACCTAATGACCAATTCCCTAACATTTCAAACATAGTGTGATGATAATTATCATAACCTACTATATTTAAATCATTATTTTTACCAGTAATTCTAATACATTTTTGAATATTAGCAATTTTTAAATATTTAGGTTTTTTTTTATTTAAAAAATATTCTAAAAATTGATTTATTCCAGAATTAATAAACATTAAATTAGAATATTTTTTATTTTTATTTATTATAGATAAAGATTTAAAAATTTTATGTTTTTTTTTTTTAAAATAATTTAAAAAAATTTTTTTAATTTTCTTATATTTCATATTAATAATTTATGGATATATTTACTAAACTTTTAAAGGAAAGAATAATATTTATAGGTACTGAAATTAATAGTGAAATAGCTAATATAATACAATCTCAATTATTATATTTAGATTCAATAAATAATAAAAAAATTAAAATATATATAAATTCTCCTGGTGGAGATGTATATTCAGGTTTAGGAATATATGATACAATGCAAATAATTAATTCAGATATATCAACAACTTGTGTAGGTATAGCAGCATCTATAGCAGCTATATTATTATGTTCAGGAAAAAAAGGTGAAAGATATAGTTTAAAACATTCTAGAATAATGATACATCAACCAATAATAAAAAATTTAAATGGACAAGAATCAGATATAGAAATAAAAGTAAAAGAAATAAAAAAACTTAAAAAAGAATTATATAATATTATTTCTTTACATACATATAATACATTAGAAAAAATAGAAAAAGATGCTGATAGAGATTTTTGGATGGATTCAGAAAAAGCAAAAAAATATGGAATGATTGATAAAATATTATATAAAAATGTTTAATAAATTAAAAAGTCCTAAAAATATAAAAAAAATATTAGATAAATATATAGTAGGACAAAATTATGCTAAAAAAGTATTATCAGTAACTATTTATAATCATTATAAAAAAATATTATATAATAAAATAGAATTTGAAAAATCAAATATTTTAATAATAGGAGATACAGGAACTGGAAAAACTTTAATAGCTAAAACAATATCAAAAATATTAAAAGTTCCATTTGTTATGGTAGATGCTACTGTATTTACTGAAGCAGGGTATGTTGGAGAAGATGTAGAAAGTATTTTAACAAGATTATTACAAGTATCAAATTATAATATAAAATTAGCTGAAAAAGGTATAGTATATATTGATGAATTTGATAAATTATCAAGAAAAAGTAAAAATCCTTCAATTACTAGAGATGTATCAGGTGAAGGGGTACAACAATCATTATTAAAATTTTTTGAAAATTCTATAGTTTATATTTCTCCTTATATTGGTAGAAAACATCCTGAACAAAACCTGATACCTATAAAAACTGATAATATTTTATTTATTGTAGGAGGGACATTTGAAGGTATTAAAAAAATAATAAAAAATAGAATTAATATAAATAAAATAGGATATGATAATATTATTAAAAAAAAAAATAAAAAAAAAAATATTTTAAAATATATTAATACAAAAGATTTACAAAATTTTGGTTTAATACCTGAAATAATAGGTAGATTACCAATAATTATTACTTTAGAAAAACTTAATAAAAAATATTTAAAAAAAATTCTTATAAAACCTAAAAATTCATTAATTAAACAATATATAGAATTATTTAAAATTGATAATATAAATCTTAAAATAGATAACTCTTTTTTAAATTATATAGTTAATAAATGTATAAAATTAGGTTTAGGTGCTAGAGGCTTAAATAATATATGTGAAAAAATATTTATAAATATTGCATATAAAGAAATTAAAGAAAATAAAAAAAAAAGAACAATAAAAATAAATAAAAAAAAAGTATTAAAAATTAAATAATTTAATTCTTAATATTTCATATATAATAATTGCAAAAGAATTACTAACATTTAATGAATTTATTTCACCATACATAGGTATATGTATATAATTTTTAATATATTTTTTAAATTTTTTAGATATTCCATTATGTTCATTACCAAATATAATACCTATATCTTTATTATAAATATTTATATTTTTTTGATATAGACATAAATTATTTTTTTTATATATAGATGTACCTAATAAATAATAATTATTAATAATATATTTTTTAAAATCATTAAAATTTAATATTAAAATAGGTACAATAAATATACATCCTAAACTTGATCTAATAATATTCGGATTATATATATCTTTTTTATTTATAAAAATTATAAAATTTATAATATTTGTAGCTTCTACTGTTCTAATAATTGAACCTATATTACCAGGTTTTTCTATATTATCTATTATTAGAACAATACTATTATTAATTTTATTTTTAATATATTTTTTAAATTCATTTAAATAATTAATTTTTTTTTTTTTAAAAACTCCTAATATACCTTCAGTATTTTTACGATAAGAAATTTTTTTATATTGTTTTTTATTAATATAAATAATATATTGTTTTAATATACAATAATCATGATTAATTTTATTAAATATTTCTTTACATATAAAAATTTTATATAATTTAAATTTACCTTTTAAGGCCATTTTAATTTCTATATTACCTTCAACAATTATATAATTATTTTTAATTCTTTTTTTATTTGATTTTTGTAATTTAATAATATCTTTTATATACATAGAATTATATATATATTGGTTCACATAAATTTATATTTTTTATATATTTTTTTTTTTTATAAAAATTATAAGATAAATAAATAATATTTAAGTAATTAATTTTATAAAAATAAAAATTATTATTAATAAATAAATTATATTTAATAAATTTTTTATATTTTTTATTTATAAAAAAAAAATAATTTTTATTTTTATTTATGAATTTATATATATTATTAATTATTTTTAATTTTTTAAAATCATAAATTTTTATATATATTATTTTTTTATTATATGAAAAAATAATAAATATTATTTTATTATATTTTTTAATTAAAAATTTTTTTTTATTTATTAATATTAATAAAAAATCGTTTACAATAATTAATGGGATTTTTAAAGCTAAACATATACCTTTTGCCGTTGATAATAAACTTCTTATTTTAAAATAATATATTGATGGTCCTAAATTTACACATACTGCATTTAATTTATTAAGATTAAAATTATAATTTAATAAACATTTATTTATATTTTTATGAATTGAATAATAAGTTTTTTTTATTAAATATAATAATTTACCGTTATATGAAATATTAGAAAATATATAATTATTATTTTCATTAATATTTAAAATATAAGTCATATGTTAAATTTAATATATAAAATTAAAAAAATATATAATAAATATAAAATTAAAAATAATATAACCAAAAAAATTAAAGTTTTATATAATAAAAATAATAAATATGGAGATATAACAATTATATTATCAAATAATAAAAATGATATAAGTGATTATTTATTAAGTAAAATAAAAAAATATATTTTAAATTATGAAATAAAAAATAATTATTTAAATATTTTTTTAAATAATAATTATTATAGAAAAATAATAAATAAATTTTTAATATATAAATATAATATATATAATATATATAAAATTAAAAATAATAATAAACTTATTATAATAGATTATTCATCACCTAATTCTAATAAACCTTTACATATTGGACATTTAAGAAATATTTTAATAGGTAATACTTTATCTAATATATTTAAATTTTTAGGTTTTAAAGTAATTAAAAGTCAAATAATAAACGATAGAGGCATTCATATTTGTAAATCAATAATATCATGGAAATTATTTTTTAATGGAATAAATCCAGATTTAAAAAAAATTAAAGGTGATCATTTTGTAGGTAAATTATATTTTAAATTTGAAAAAGAATTAAATAAAGAAATTAATAATATATCAAATAAATATAAAATTGATAAAATAAGAGCAAAAAAAAAATCTTATTTATTTAAAAAAGTAAAAAATGAATTAATAAAATGGGAAAATAATAATAAAAAAAGTATTTTATTATGGAAAAAAATAAATTCATTTGTTTATAAAGGATTTAAAACAACATATAAAAAATTAAAAATTAAATTTAATGAAACACTTTATGAAAGTAAAACATATATTTTAGGTAAAAAAAAAATTAAAGAAGGAATAAAAAAACAAATATTTTTAATTGATAAAAATAAATCAGTTTATTTTTTATTTAATAAAAAATATAAAATAATATTATTAAGAAGTGATGGAACTTCATTATATATAACTCAAGAAATAGGAACTTTATTATACAGATTAAAAAAATATAAAAAAATATATTTCTTAATATATGTAGTAGGTAATGAACAAAGTTTTCATTTTAAAGTATTATTTAATATAATAAAAAAATTAAAATTACCAATTAATAATAATCAATTATATCATTTATCATATAATACAGTAAATTTTTTAGGTAAAAAAATAAAATCTAGAGAAGGAAAAAATATAATTTTTATAGATAATTTAATTAATAAAATGTATAAATATGTTAAAAAAAAATTTAATAATATAAAAAATAAAAAAATATTAAATAATATATCAATATCTACTATAAAATATCAATTTTTAAAAATTAAACCTAATAAAATAATTAATTTTAATTTAAAAAAAGTTTTAAATTTAACTGGAAATACATCATTATATATACATTATACATATGTTAGAATATATTCAATTTTAAAAAAAAATAATAAATGTTTTTTAATAAAAAAAAAATATAACAATTTTATTAAAAGAAATGAAAAAGATATAATAATAGATATAATTAAATATCATGAAATATTAAAAAAATCAGCAAAATATTATGATACATCAATTTTAATTAATTATATATTTTTATTATCAAAAAAAATTAATAATTTTTATCATAAAAATAAAATTTTATCAAATAATAAATATAAAAAAAATATAAGATTAAATATATGTAAAATAATATTAAATATATTATATAATACAATGAAAATATTAAATATACCAATTATAAATAAAATATAATATAGATATTTTTAATATTTTTTTAAATATGACTATAAAATATATTATAAAAAATAAAAATAAATTAATAAATAAAAAAATTTGGATAAAAGGTTGGGTAAAATATTTTAGAAATAATTTATTTTTAGATATTAATGATGGTTCTACTATTAATAATATACAAATTGTTTTAAAAAAAAAAATTAAAAATATAAATATTGGAATAACGTTAAAAGTATTTGGAAAATTAATATTATTTAATAATAATATTGAAATTATACCATTATATATAAAAAAATATGGTAATATAGATAAAAAATTTTTTAATAATAGTATTTTACAAAATAAATTTCATAATTTACATAAATTAAGAAAACAAAAATATTTAAGATTTAGAACTAAAATATTTTCTACAATTATGAGAATAAGACATAATTTATCTATATTAACACATAATTATTTTAATAAAAAAAATTTTTATTATATACATACTCCTATTATAACTTATAATGATACTGAAGGAGTAGGCAATATGTTTAAAGTAACTACTTTAGATATACATAATAAATATTATAAAAAAGATTTTTTTGGTGATAAAGCTAATTTAACAGTATCAGGACAATTAGAAGCTGAAAGTGCTATGTTAGGGTTACGTAAAGTATATACATTTGGTCCTGTATTCAGAGCAGAAAATTCAAATACTAATAAACATTTATCTGAATTTTGGATGATAGAACCAGAAATAATGTTTTATAATTTAAAAAAAATAATAAAATTATCAGAAAATTTTATTAAATATTTAATAAAAAAAATATTAAAAAATTGTAAAGAGGAATTATTATTTTTAGAAAATTATAATAATAAAAAAATTATTAAATATTTAAAAAATATTTATAAAAATAAATTTATAAAAATAAGTTATAATAAAATAATAAAAATATTAAATAAAATTAATAAAATTTCATGGGGGGATGATATAAATTCAAATAATGAAAAAATATTATTTAAAAAAATATTTAAAAAAAAAATACCATTAATAATATATAATTGGCCAAAAACAATAAAACCTTTTTATATGAGAATTAATAAAGATAATTTAACAACTAAGTCGTTTGATATATTATTTCCTTATATCGGGGAAATAATAGGTGGTTCAGAAAGAGAATATTCATATAAAAAATTATTAAAAAGTATAAAAGAAAAAAAAATAAATATTAAAAAAATAAATTGGTATTTAAATATAAGAAAATTAGGAAATATACAACATAGTGGATTTGGAGTAGGATTTGATAGATTAGTACAATTAATTACAGGTATGAAAAATATAAGAGATGTAATACCTTATCCAAGATATCCAGGAAATAATAATAATGATAAATAAATTAATTTATTTAGATAGTGCATCTAATTGTAGAATGAGAAATGAAGTAATTAATTTTTATAAAAAAAATTTAGATTATAAATATTTTTCTAATCCTTCTTCATTTCATTATTTTGGAAGAAAATCAAAATCATGTATAGAAATATCAAGAGAAAAAATATCAAAAATTATTAATTGTAATCCATCAGAAATATATTTTACTTCTGGGGGAACAGAAGGGAATAATTTAATAATTAAATCAGTAATAGAAACTTTTAAAATTAAAAATATAATATCATCAAAATTAGAACATTTATCAGTATTAAATACAATATTAGAAATTAAAAAAAAAATAAAAATATTTTATTTAAATAATGATAATAAAGGTAATTTAGATTTAAAACAATTAAAAAAAATATTAAAAAAAAATAATAATACTTTAGTAAGTATAATGTATGTAAATAATGAAATAGGTAATATAAATAATATTAATAAAATAGGTGAAATTTGTAAAAAATATAATGCTTATTTTCATTCTGATTGTGTACAATTTATTGGTCATTTTAAAATAAATTTAAAAAAAATATTATGTGATTTTTTAACTGCTAGTGCACATAAATTTTATGGACCTTTTGGAATAGGATTTATTTATATTAAAAAAGAAATAAATTTAAATAAATTTATTATTGGTGGATTACAAGAAAAAGGAATAAGAGCTGGAACAGAAAATATATATAGTATTTTATCATTATATAAAGCATTAGAAATAAATAATAAAAATTATAATAAAGATAAAAAAAAGATAAAAAAATTAAAAAAAAAATGTATAAATTTATTAAAAAAAAATATTGATAATATTAAATTCAATGGATTATCAAATAATTTTAAAAAAAGTTCATTTTATATTTTAAATATAAGATTACCTATTAAAGATGATTTATTACATATAAAGTTAGATTTAAAAGGAATAATGATATCTAAAGGTAGTTCATGTAATATAACAAATAAATCACATGTATTAAAAAATATATTAAATAAAAAAGAATTAAATAATACTACATCTATAAGAATATCTTATAGTATTTATAATAGTATTTTAGATATAAAATTATTTGTATATGAATTAAAAAAAATAGTAGATAATAATTATAATTATTTAATAAAAATAATATGATTAAATATTTCTATATAGAAAGTTATGGATGTCAAATGAATATATATGATAATGAAATTATTATAACAATTTTAACAAATAATAATTTTATATATGTAGAAAATATATATAAAGCAGATTTAATATTAATTAATACATGTGCTATAAGAGAAAAAGCTGAAAAAACAATCTATAATAGATTATTATTTTTAAATTCTATTAAAAAAAATAAAATATTAGGATTAATTGGGTGTATGGCTAATAGGATTGATTATAAATATTTTTTTAAAAAAAAACTGTTAAATTTTATAATAGGACCTGATAAATATAGACTATTACCTAATATAATAAAATCATTAAATGATAATAGATATTCTTATAATGTAATTTTATCTAATGATGAAAATTATAATGATATAATACCTAATAAATTATATAGTAATAATAAAGTATCATCATTTGTAACTATTTCAAGAGGTTGTGATAATATATGTACATTTTGTGTAGTACCATTTACAAGAGGAAGAGAAAAAAACAAAAGTCCAATAAGTATATTAAATGAATGTAAAAAATTATATGATTTAGGGTATAAAGAAGTAATATTATTAGGTCAAAATGTAAATTCATATTTATGGAATGAAAAATCATTTATAAAAAAAAATATTATAAATAAAAAAAAATCAATTAATTTTACAAATTTATTAGAAATGATAGCTAAATCATTACCTAATATGAGAATAAGATTTTCAACTTCTAATCCTCAGGATATGTCAATAGATGTTATAAAAATAATAAAAAAATATAATAATATATGTAAATATATACATTTACCTTTTCAATCAGGTAGTAATAGAATTTTAAAATTAATGAAAAGAAAATATACTAGATTAGAATATATAAATTTAGTAGATAAAATAAAAAATATTATTCCTGATTGTTCATTATCATATGATATAATTACTGGATTTTGTAGTGAAACTAATAAGGATCATATAGATACATTAAATTTAATGAAATATGTAAAATTTGATTTTGGATATATGTTTTGTTATTCACATAGAAAAGGTACTTACGCATATAAAAAATTTAAAGATAATGTACCTATAAATATTAAAAAATATAGATTAAAAGAAATAATAAAATTACAAAGAAAACATTCATTTTATAGATTAAAAAAATATATTAATACTATACAAGAAGTATTAATAGAAGGAATATCAAAAAAAAATAAAAATTATTGGTATGGAAGAAATTCACAAAATTCTATTATAGTTTTTCCTAAAAAAAACTATAATATAGGAGATTTAGTAAATGTTAAAATTATTAATAATACTTCTGCTACATTAATAGGTATTTAATTAAATATTTAATTAAATATTTAATTATATTTAATTGTATGATAAAACCTTTAAATGATCTTGTTATAATAGATCCTTTTCCAGTAGAAAATAAAACATCTTCAGGTATTATTATACCTGATATTGCAAAAGAAAAACAACAAGAAGGAATAGTATATGCAGTAGGACCAGGAAAAAAAAATTATAATATGACTGTTAAAAAAGGGGATAAAGTATTATATGTAAAATATTCTGGTACAGAGTTAAAAATTAATGATAAAAAATATATTATAATGCATGAAAATGATATATTAGCAATAATAAAATAATAAAATTATGTCAAAAGATATAAAATTTGATGCAAGAGATAAATTAAAAAAAGGGGTAGATATATTAGCTAATGCTGTAAAAATTACTTTAGGTCCAAAGGGTAGAAATGTAGTATTACAAAAATCTTTTGGAGGACCACAAGTAACTAAGGATGGAGTAACAGTAGCTAAAGAAATAGAATTAGAAGATCCAATAGAAAATTTAGGGGCTCAAATGGTAAAAGAAGTAGCTTCTAACACTAATGATGTAGCAGGTGATGGAACTACAACAGCTACTTTATTAGCTCAATCAATTATTAGAGAAGGATTAAAAAATGTAGCAGCTGGTGCTAATCCTATAGATTTAAAAAGAGGAATTGATAAAGCAGTAAAAGAAGTAATAAAAAATTTAAAAAAAATATCTAAAAAAGTAGGAAATGAAAAAATTAAACAAGTAGCTTCAATATCAGCTAATAATGATAAAGAAATAGGGAAATTAATAGCAAAAGCTTTTGAAAGAGTAGGAAATAATGGAGTAATAACAGTAGAAGAAGCAAAAGGAATAGAAACTACAGTAGAAGTAGTAGAAGGTATGCAAATTGATAGAGGATATCAATCACCTTATTTTGTAACTAATACTGAAAAAATGATTGCTGAATTAGAGAATCCATACATTTTATTATGTGATAAAAAAATTCACTCTATGAAAGATATAATACCAATTTTAGAATTTATTTCTCAATCAACTAAACAATTATTAATAATATCAGAAGAAGTAGAAGGGGAAGCATTAGCAACTCTTGTAGTAAATAAAATAAGAGGTGCATTAAAAGTAGTAGCGGTTAAAGCACCAGGTTTTGGAGATAGAAAAAAAGAAATGTTAGAAGATATAGCAATATTAACAGGAGGAACAGTAATATCAGAAGAAAAGGGTAATAAATTAGAAAATTTTAAAAAACATTATTTAGGTAAATGCGAAAAAGCTACTATAGAAAAAGAAAATACTATTATAGTAAATGGTTTAGGAAATAAAAATAAAATAGAAGAAAGAGTAAAACAAATAAAATTACAAATAAAAACAAGTACATCTGAATATGATAAAGAAAAATTACAAGAACGTTTAGCAAAACTTTCAGGTGGAATAGCAGTATTATATGTAGGAGCTGCTTCAGAAGTAGAAATGAAAGAAAAAAAAGATAGAGTAGAAGATGCTTTAAATGCAACTAGAGCAGCAGTAGAAGAAGGAATAGTAGTAGGAGGTGGTGTAGCATTATTACGTTCTATAAAAGTATTAGATAAATTAAAAGTAGATAATAATGAAGAAAAAACTAGTATAAAAATAATAAAAAGAGCTTTACAAGAACCTTTAAGACAAATAGTAGCTAATTCAGGTGAAGAAGGTTCAGTAGTAGTAGCTAAAGTATTAGAAGGAAAAGAAGATTTTGGCTATGATGCAAAAATAGGACAATATAAAAATCTTTTTGCTTCAGGAATTATTGATCCTACTAAAGTAACTAGAGTAGCATTAGAAAATGCTTCTTCTGTTGCAGGTATGTTTTTAACTACTGAATGTGTAATAACAGAAATAAAAAAAGATAAAGAAGATTTACCTCAAATGCCTAATACTGGAGGAATGATGTAAGCATGCAATAATTAATTTAATTTAATTATTGCATTTATATGCAATATTTTTAATTTCATTAATAATATTTAGAGTACCATTATATCTAGTATAAGATAATAATTCAATTAAATTAATTTTATCAATAAATTTAATTTTATATTTAATTATTTCTAAAGGAGATTTGTTATTAAAAATTTTTAAAATTAAAAATATAATACCATTAATAATATTAGAATCTGATTTACCAATAAATAATAATTTATTTTTTTTATATTTAAAATATAACCATACATTAGTAATACAATTTTTAACTAAATATTTATTAATTTTATATTTTTTAGGATAATAAGGTAATTTTTTACCTATTTTAATAAAAAAATAATATATTTTATTTTTATCTTTTATTGTTTTTATTTTATTAATTATATAATTTTCAAACATATAAAATAAATATATGAAATTAATAAGAAATTTTTGTATAATTGCACATATTGATCATGGAAAAAGTACTTTAGCTTATAGAATATTAAAATTTACCAAAACTATTAAAAATAATAAAAAAAAATTATTAGATAACATGGAGTTAGAAATAGAAAAAGGTATTACAATAAAAAATCATATAGTACAAATTAAATATAAATATAAAAATAATATATATACTTTAAATTTAATTGATACTCCTGGTCATGTTGATTTTTCATATGAAGTATATAAATCAATATTAGCTTGTGAAGGTGCTTTATTATTAATAGATATATCAAAAAATATTCAAGCTCAAACTATATCTAATTTTAATTTTGCAATTAAAAAAAATAAATGTATTATTCCAGTTTTAAATAAAATTGATTTAAATATAAATTATGATAATGTAATAAAAGATGTAAAAAAATTATTAAAATGTTCAGATAAAGATATAGTACATATAAGTGCTAAAAAAGGTATAGGAATAGAAAAATTAATAAAAATTATAATTGAAAAAATACCTTCACCTAATGGAAATATTAAATTACCATTAAAAGCTTTTATTATTGATTCATATTATGATAATTATAAAGGTATAAAAGTATATTTTAGAATATTTAACGGTATTTTAAAAATTAATGATGAAATAAAATTTTTATCTAATAAAAAAATTATAAAAATTGATAATTTAGGATTATTACAAAATAATAATAATAATAATAAAATATATGCTGGAAATGTAGGATATTTTATATATAAAACTAAAAATTTAGAAGATATAAATATTGGAGATACTATAGTTTCTAGTCATGATATAAAAACTAAATCAATAATAAAAATAAATAACTTTAAACAAATGGTATTTCTTAGTATTTACCCTATAGATAACAAAGATTACAAAAATTTAGAAAAGGCTATTAAAAAATTAAAATTAAATGATTATTCATTTTCTTATTCTAAAGATTTTTCAAATTCTTTTGGTTTTGGTTTTAGATGTGGATTTTTAGGTATTTTACATTTTGAAATAATTAAAGAAAGAATATTAAGAGAATATAATATTAAAATTATTACTACAATACCTAATGTAAAATATAAAATAATATTAAAAAATAAAAATAAAAAATTTATTAATAATCCATTAGATTTACCTAATAAAAATGATATTTCTTATATTGAAGAACCATATATAAAAATTACAATATTAACATATAGTAAATATATAGGTAAAATTTTATCTTATTGTATAAATAAAAGAGGTATTTTTAAAAATCAAATATATAAATCCTTAAATAGAATCAAATTAAAATTTTATATTCCATACTCAGAAATTATATATGATTTTTATAATCAATTAAAATCTATTACTAAAGGATTTTCTTCAATAATTTATAAATTTATAGGATATAAACAATCTAATATTGTTAAAGTAGATATATATATTAATTATATTCTAATTGATGGTTTTTCTTTTTTTGCTCATATTGATAAAGCTTTTATAAAAGCTAAAAAATTATGTAAACAATTAAAAGAATTAATTCCTAAAAAACAATTTAAAATTCCTATACAAGCTTATATATATAATAAAATTATTGTAAGAGAAGATATATCACCTTTTAGAAAAGATGTCACTTCAAAATGTTATGGAGGAGATATATCAAGAAAAATGAAATTATTAAATAAACAAAAAATAGGTAAACAAAAAATGCGTAAAATAGGTAAAATTGACTTACCTCAAAATATTTTCTTTTCTCTTATTAATATAGAATAAAATATTTATATTTATATATAAATGGAGAGTTGCCGGAGTGGTTTAACGGAACAGTTTGCTAAACTGTCAGTATTTTTGCTACATGGGTTCAAATCCCATACTCTCCGTACGGGGTGTAGCGTAGTCTGGATTATCGCGCCTGGTTTGGGACCAGGAGATCACAAGTTCAAATCTTGTCACTCCGATATGGTCACGTAGCTCAGATGGATAGAGCAACTGCCTTCTAAGCAGTCGGTCACAGGTTCAAATCCTGTCGTGATCATAAAATGAATTAAATAACTTTTAAAAAAAAGTTATTTAATTTTTAATTGCAATTTTATAGATTCTTTATGTATTTTATCAAATATTTTTTGTATAAATATTTCATTTAAATTTAATTTTTGACTTATATTTTTATAATTTTCTTTTTGTTTTAACATTATATTTTTTTGTAAAATATCTATTTTATATTTATTTTTAATTTTACCTATTTCATAAGATGATAAAAATCTATTTTTTAATAAATGTAAAATATTTTCATCTATTTCATTAATATTAGTTCTATATATATCTAAATAATTTAAATATTTTTTAATAATAGGTTTTTTTAATAAAATTTTACTTAATATTTCAGTTAATTGGTTAGGAGTTATTTGTTGTTGTGCATCACTTAAAGCTTCTTTAGGATTTTCATGACTTTCAATCATTAAACCATCATAACCATAATTTATAGCTTTTTTAGAAATTTCATATATATATTTAGAATTACCAGCAATATGTGAAGGATCACATATAAGAGGAATATTAGGATATTTTTCTTTAAATTTTAATACTTCTAACCAACATGGTTGATTTCTGTATTTATAATTTTTATATATTGTAAATCCTCTATGAATAATACCTATATTATTTATATTATTTCTTATTAATCTTTCAATTGCTCCTTTCCATAAATCAATATCTAAATTTAGAGGATTTTTAATTAAAATTATTTTATTACTATTTTTTAAACTATCTGAAATTTCTTGAATTGTAAACGGATTACAAGTACTTCTTGCTCCTATCCATAAAATATCTATATTATATTTTAATGCTAATTTAACATGTTCTTTGTTAGCAACTTCAGTAGCTAATAATATATTATATAATTTTTTAGCTTTTACCAACCATTTTAAACCTTCTTCCCCATTACCTTCAAACATACCAGGTTTAGTTCTAGGTTTCCAAATACCTGCTCTTAAAACTTCTACATATGATTTATTTAATGTTTTAGTTATATTAATAATTTGTTTTTCGTTTTCTGCACTACATGGACCAGCAATTATAAAAGGATAAGAAAATTTTTTTATCCAATTATTTTGAATTTTTTTAAGTAAATCCATTTTATTTTATTTTATTTATTAATAATAAAATAATTAATTTAAATAATCTATAATTAATTTCCCTTTAATATGATCATATTCATGTTGATAAATAATTGATAGATTATTTTTAAATATTTTATTATGTTTTTCCCATTTATTATCATAATATTCTACTTTAATTAATTTATTTCTTTTTATATTAGCATAAAAATTAGGTATACTTAAACATCCTTCATTACTAATTATTTTTTTTTTACTATATTTTATAATTTTAGAATTAATAAATATCATTTTTTTATTATTTATACTTATTATAAATAAATTAATATTTTTACCTATTTGAGGTGCTGATAATCCTATACCTTTATAATAATACATAGTTTCAAACATATTCTTTATAATTTTATTTAAATTTTTTTTAAGTCTAATATTTTTATTCTTTTTTCTTAATATTTTATTTTTATATAATATAATAGGTAATATCATAATATATATGATAAACAATAAAATATTTATTTATATATCCTATATAAGTGAAAAATTAAACTATAATACTTATTTAATTGGTGGATATGTAAGAAATTATTTTTTATTTAAAAAAAAATCTTTAGATATAGATATTGTAACTACTGGAAATAGTATAAAATTAGCTAAGTTATTTGCTAAAAAAATATTTTCAAATAATATTTTTTTTTTTAAAAGATATAAAACAGCTATTGTAAAATATAATAATTATAATATAGAATTTGTAAGTACTAGAAAAGAATATTATAATATTTACAATAATAAACCATATATAAAAATTTTAAATTCTATAAAAGATGATCAATATAGAAGAGATTTTACTATTAACTCTATAGCTATAAGTTTAAATAAAAAAAATTATGGGAAAATAATAGATCCATTTAATGGTTTAAATGATTTTAAAAAAAAAATAATTAAAACTCCAATCGATCCTAATATAACTTTTAATGATGATCCTTTAAGAATGATAAGAGCAATTAGATTTTCTTGTCAATTAAATTTTAAAATTGATAAAAATACTAAAAAAGCTATTAAAAATAATATAGATAGAATAAGAATAATTTCAATAGAAAGAATTATACAAGAATTTAATAAAATACTTCTTACTAAAAAACCTTCAATAGGATTAAAATTAATGTTTAAATTTGGTTTTTTATATTTTATATTACCTGAATTTATTTCTTTTAAAGGTAATAATATTATAAATGGTTATTCATATAAAGATAATTTTATTCATTCTTTAAAAGTAATTGATAATATAAAAACTAATAATATATGGTTAAAATGGGCCGCTTTATTACATGATATAGGTAAACCAGTATGTAAAAAATTTATAACCAATAAAGGTTGGACATTTAATTGTCATGAGATTATAGGTTCTAATATGATTCCTTATATATTTCATAAATTAAAATTACCAATGAAAAATAATATGAAATATGTACAAAAAATAATAAAATATAGTTCTAAACCAATTAGTTTATCTAAAAAAAATGTTAAAAAATCAACAATTAAAAAATTTATTTATGAAATAGGTGAAGTAAAAGATATAATTAAATTATGTTATTCGGATATTACTACTAATAATAAAATTAAAAAAAAAAAACTTATACATAAAATAAATAAATTATTTAAAAGAATAAAAAAAATAAAAAAAAAAGAAAATATTAATAATATTAAAATACCTATAAATGGTAATGATATATTAAATACTTTTGATATTAAACCTAGTAAAAAAATAGGTATAATTAAAAAATATATAAAGAATAATATTATTAAAGGTAAAATTATAAATAATTATAAAAATGCTTATAAATTAATGATAAAAAAAGGTAAAAAATTAAAATTAAAATTAAAAAATGAAAATTAATATTTTACCTGAAAACATTATTAAAAAAATATTATCTGATGAAACAATAAAAAATTATTCATCAATTATAAAAGAATTAATTGAAAATTCAATAGATGCAAAAGCTAAAAATATATATATATATATAGATAATTATGTAAATAATATAACAGTTAAAGATGATGGATGTGGTATGTCTTATAAAGATGCTATTATAAGTTATTTAAAAGGTACTACTTCAAAAATTAAAAAAGAAAAAGATTTATTAAATATTAATAGTATAGGATTTAGAGGTAATGCATTATATTGTATTTCTAATATTTCTATTATGGAGATTATAACTAAATCAAAAAATAATAAAATTGGATTAAAACTTATAATAGAATATGGAAAACTTATAAAAAAAATTCCTTATTATTGTAACACTGGTAGTAGTTTTTCAATTAATAATATATTTTTTAATACTCCTAATAAAAAAAAATTTTTATTATCTAATAAAGAAGAATATAATAAAATTAAATATGAAATATATAAATTAATAATAGGTAATAATAAAATAAATTTTAAATTATATCATAATAATAAATTAATTTTTTATTTTAAAAAATCTTCTAAATTAGATAGAATATATAATATATTTTTAAATAAAAAAATTTTAACTTATAAAAAAAAATATAAATATTTAAAATTAAATTTTTTTTTATTTTTTTCTAAAACTAAAAATAATAAATATATTTATGTAAATAATAAATTTATTAATAATAATAAATATTATAAAATAATAAAGAATTATTTATTAAAATATATTAATAAAAAAAAAATAAATTTTTTATTTTTTATTTATATAAATAATAAATTTATTAATTTTAATATTAATTCAGATAAAACTAAAGTAATATTTAAATCAAATATTAAAATTAATAAAATAATTATAAATTTTTTAAAATATTTTATTAATAACAATTATTTTATTAATAAAAAAAAAATTAATTTGTTATTTTCAAAAAAATCAAAAATAACAAATAATAAATTATATTCTAATAAAGAAATTAATTATATAAATTATTTTTTTTTTAATTTTAATAAAAAAAAAATAAAAATATTTAAAATAAATAATAATTATGTAATTTTAATTATTAATAATAAATCATTAATTTTTAATATTAAAAAAGCTAAAGAAAAAATATTATATAATTATTATTTTAATTTAAATATTAAAATAAATTATAAACAATTATTATTATTTCCTATAAAATTTAAAATTCCTTTTAATATTAAAACAAAAAATATATTAAATAATAAAATTAGTAAATATTTTAACATTAAATTAAAAAAAAAATATTTATTAATTTATTCAATACCATATTTTTTAAATAAAAAAAATATTTTTAATTATTTTAATATTATTTTTTTATTATTTAAACAAAATAAAATAATTAATTTATATAAATTAAATATATTTTTTTTATGTAAAAATAAAAAATTTAATTATAAAAATATAAAATATTTATTATTTAAACTCTTTAGATGTAAAAATTATTTTATTTCTATAAATAATAAAAAAATATTTTATCTTTTAAAGGGTAGACGACTGGAATTGAACCAGCAACCTTCAGAACCACAATCTGATGCTCTAACCTATTGAGCTACGTCTACCATATTAATATTATTTTATATTAATATAAATAAAAAAAATATAAATTAAAGTAAATGTATAGAACACATAATTGTGGAGAATTAAATATAAAATATATAAATAAAAAAGTAATATTATCAGGATGGGTACAAAATATTAGAAAATTTAGTAAATATTATTTTATTGATTTAAGAGATTTTTATGGAATAACTCAATTATTTATAAATAAAAAATATATTTTATTTAAAATAAATAATGAATTTATAATAAAAGTAAAAGGTATAGTTAATGAAAGAATAAAAAAAAATTTATTATTATCTACTGGTGAAATAGAAGTAAAAGTTAAAAAAATTACTTTAATAAATAAATCAAAAATATTACCTTTTAATATTGAAAATAATCCTAAAGTAAGTAAAAAAATAAGATTAAAATATAGATATTTAGATATTCGTAGAGAAGAAATAAAAAATAATTTTATTATTAAATCAACTATAATAAATAAAATTAGATTTTTTTTTTTAAAAAATAATTTTATTGAGTTAGAAACACCTTTGTTAGTAAAAAGTACTCCAGAAGGAGCAAGAGAATTTATTATACCTTCAAGAAATTATAAAGGATTATTTTATTCTTTACCTCAATCACCACAGATATTTAAACAATTATTAATGATTGGTGGTATCGATAAATATTTTCAAATTGTAAAATGTTTTAGAGATGAAGATTTAAGAAAAGATAGACAACCTGAATTTTTACAATTAGATATAGAAATGTCTTTTATTAATAAAAGTAAATATATATTTAATATTATTGAAAAATTAATAAAATATTTAATTAAAAAATTTTATAATCAAAATATAATAAATTTCAAAATAATTAAATATAATAAAGCAATTAAATATTATAATACTGATAAACCTGATTTAACTAATAAAATATATAAAATAAAAATTAATAAAAATATAATTAATAAAAAATATAATAATTATAATATATTAAGTTTTATATTACCTAATTTTTTAAATATAAAAAATGTAAAAATAAAAGATATAATAAATATAATAAAAATTAAAAACAAAAAAATATTTATTTTTGATAATAATAATTTATTTAAAAATAATAATTTATTTAAAAATAATAATATTATAAAAAATATTATTGAAAAAAAGTTTTTTTCTGAATATGATATATTAATAATATTATTACATAAAAATAATAATATAAATTGTAATAAATTTTTTAATAAAATTAATAAATTACTTTTTAATTCAAAATATAAAAAAAATATATTAATTCCAATATGGATAATCGATTATCCTTTATTTAAATATGATATAAATAATAAAAAATATTATTCTTTTCATCATCCATTCACATCACCTAAAAAAATTAATAAATTGTCTTATAAATCATTATCAAAAGCTTATGATTTAATTATAAATGGTATAGAAATTGGAAGTGGTTCAATTAGAATAAATAATAAAAAATTACAAGAAAAAATATTTTATTTATTAAATTTTAATATTAATGATATTAATCATAATTTTGAGTTTTTTTTAAATGCTTTAGAATATGGTACACCTCCTCATGGAGGAATAGGAATAGGAATTGATAGATTAATATTATTATTATTAAATAAACAAGATATTAAAGATATTATACCATTTCCTAAAAATTATTATAATAAAGATATAATGTTAAATAGCCCATCAAAAATTAATGAAGAAATATTATTTAAACTAGGATTAAAGATATAATAAATTTATATTATGAATAATTAAAATAATAAAATGTTTATACAAGAAAAAATTTTATTAGGTAAAAAAATAATATTAGAAACAGGTATAATAGCCACTCAATCGGATGGTTCGGTTCTATTAAGAATAGGTAATACTATATTATTATCTACTGTAGTTTTTGGAAAAGAAATTAAACATAATTGTAATTTTATTCCTTTAACTATTGATTATAGAGAAAAATATTTTGCAGTAGGTAAAATACCAGGTGGTTTTATAAAAAGAGAAGGAAAACCATCAGATCAAGAAATATTAACAATGAGAATAGTGGATAGACTTATAAGACCTTTTTTACCTAAAGAATTAATTAACGAAATTCAAATAATAATAACATTATTATCATATGACTATAAAGTATTACCAGATGGATTAGTTGGTTTAGCTTCATCAGCAGCATTATTAATATCTGGAATACCTTTTAAAGGTCCAGTATCTCAAATAAGATTAGCAAGAATTAACAACAAATTAATTATTAATCCAAATATAAATCAAATAAAAGAATCAGATATAAATTTAATTATAGGTGGATCTTTAAATTCAATAATTATGATTGATGGGGAAATGAAAGAAATAACTAATAAGGATTTTATTAAGATTATTGAGTATTCTCATAAAGCAATAATAAAACTAATAAATTTACAAATAAAATTTTTTAAAAAAGTTAAAAAATATATTAATATTAAAAAAATAAAAATTTTTAAGTTAAAATTAAATAATTTAATATTAAAAAAAAAAATAAAATATTTAATATATCACCAAATATATAAAATAATTAAAAACTATAAAAGAAAAAAAGATAGAAATAAAAAATTCAAAAATTTATTAAAAAAAATAATATATTTATTAGATTTCAACAATGAGGATTATATTAAAAAATATTTTAATTATTTTAAAAAAAAAATAATAAGAAAATTAATAATTAATGAAAATATAAGATTAGATGGAAGACAACCAAAAGATATAAGAAATATATGGGGAATAATTAATTATTTACCTGGAGTACATGGTTCAGCAATTTTTACAAGAGGTGAAACTCAATCATTATCTACTGTTACTTTAGGTTCTTCATTAGATGTTAATAAAATAGATAATGTAGTAATAGAATATAATGAAAAATTTTATTTACATTATAATTTTCATCCTTTCTCTACTGGTGAAGTAAAATTAATAACTGGTATTTCTAGAAGAGAAATAGGACATGGTACATTAGCTAAAAAAGCTTTAAAAAATATAATTCCACTTAATAATCCATATACTATTAGAATAGTTTCTGATATATTAGAATCTAATGGTTCATCATCTATGGCAACTGTATGTGCAGCTTCTTTAGCATTAATGGATGCAGGTATAAAAATAAATAATCCAGTAGCTGGTATTTCTATGGGATTAATTAATTATAAAAAAAAAATAAAAATATTATATGATATTTTAGGTGAAGAAGATCATTATGGAGATATGGATTTAAAAATAACTAGATCTATAAAAGGTATAACTGCTTGTCAAATGGATATAAAAAATATAAAGATTTGTAATATTAATATATTAAAAAAAATTTTAAAACATTCTAAAAAAGGAATTTTAAATATATTAAATATAATGAATAATATTTTATCTAAACCTAAAAATAATATTAAATCTACAGCTCCAATATTAACTTTAATAAAAATACCTAAACAATATATAAGAATAATAATAGGTAGTGGAGGTAAAACAATACAAGAAATACAATCAAGTACAGATACTAATATAATAATTACAGAAAAAAATAATCAAGGTATAATTGAAATATTTGGTAAAAAAAACAATATTGATAAAGCTATTAAAATAATTAAAAATATAATTTTTATTCCTAAAATTGGAAATATATATAAAGGTAAAGTAATAAGTATAAAACGTTTTGGAGTATTTATAGAATTATCAAAAGGTGTAGAAGGATTATTGCCATATATTAATTTAAATATTAATATAGGGGATATTATAAAAGTTAAATATTTAGGAATAGATATAAATACTGGTAAAATAAAATTATCATTAAATAATGAAAAAATTAAAAATTAATAAAGACGAATCTGAAACTTTAAATAAATATTTAAAAGAAATTAGTAAAATTCCTTTATTAAATTCTAAACAAGAAAGAAAAATAACTAATATAATTAAATATTATGATATAAATAATAAAATATATAAACAATCATTAAAACTATTAATAAAATCTAATTTAAGATTTGTAGTTTCTGTAGCTAAACAATATCAAAATCAAGGATTAAGTTTATTAGATTTAATTAATGAAGGTAATTTAGGTTTAATAAAAGCTGCTATTAGATTTGATGTTAATAGAGGATATAAATTTATATCTTATGCTGTATGGTGGATAAGACAAAGTATTTTACAAGCTATAGCTGATTATTCAAAATGTGTAAGATCACCTACAAATAAAATAGCTTTTTTAAATAAAATTAATAAAGCATATTTAATTTTAGAACAAAAATTACAAAAAACTCCTAATACAAAAGAAATAGCTAATTATTTATCAGTTAATGTAAAAGAAGTTGAAAATGTATTAAAATATTCTAGTAAACCTATTTCATTAGATGCACCTTTAATAGAAGGTGAAGGTATTAATTTATATGATATAATTGTTTCTAAAGATTTTCCTAAACCTGACAAGAAAATTTCTAAAGAATCATTTAATAATGATATTAAAAAATGTTTTAATAATTTATCTAAAAGAGAACAAATGATAATAATATTAAATTGTGGCTTATTTGGAAATAAACAAATGACTTTTGAAGAAATTTCTAAATTATTTAATTTAACTAGAGAAAGAGTAAGACAAATTCAAATTAAGGCTTTAAAACAATTAAGAAAAGAGAAAATGTGTAATCTATTAAAATCATATTTAGGTGAAGATGATAAGATATAAGATTATATCTTATCTATCACTAATTTTTTATTTTTAATAGCTTTCTTAAATGGTATATATGTAATTTTATTATTTTTTATTCCTATTACAAAATTATATTTTAAATTAATTAAATTTTTTATAGATTCTATTCCTAATCTAATAGCTAAAATTCTATCAATACATGTTGGTGATCCACATCTTTGAATATGACCTAATATATTAAATCTAAATTCTAAATTATTAAATTTTTTTTTAATTAATTTATATATAATTTCAGATTCTCCAATATTTTTATTTTCTGCTACTATAATAATATTAGAATTATATTTATTCCATTTATTTAAAATCTTATAAAGATTTTTTAAATCATATTTATTATTATTAGGTATTAAAATATCTAAAGCACCTATAGATATTCCACTATTAAATGCTAAAAATCCCAATCCTTTCCCCATTACTTCTATAATAAATATTCTATTATTTGTTATAGCAGTATCTTTAATTTTTTCTATTATTTGTATAATAGTATTTAAAGAAGTGTCATAACCAATAGTAATATCAGTACCATTTATATCATTATCAATAGTTCCAGGAATTCCAATTATTGGAAAATTATATTCTTTGTTAAATTTTATTGCTCCGGTAAATGTACCATTACCTCCAATAATAATTAAAGCATCTAAATTATTTTTTTTTATATTTTCAAATGCTTTTTTTCTTCCTAAAATAGTTTTAAATTTTATTGATCTTCCAGTTCCTAAAATTGAACCTCCTTGTCCTATAATATTATAAACACTTTTATTAGATAATTTTTTAATATTACCATTAATTAAACCATCATATCCATATTTAATACCATAACAATTAATATTATTGTTAATAGAATAATTAACAATTGATTTTATAGCTGCATTCATTCCCGGGGAATCACCCCCAGAAGTTATAATACCAATGTTATTTATTTTATTTAACATTAATAAAAATTTTAATTATTCATTATTATATTTTTTTATTATTATATTCATTATATCTTTCTATTTTCCAACCTTGTATAGAATTAATATATTTAGTTATACCTTCTTTATTTACCCATTCTTTACCTCTAATATTTATATAAATTTTTACTTTATCCTTAATTTTTATAAAATTTAATAAATCTATTTTATCTTGTATAAAATCTATTAAAATTTTTTGTGGATATAATTCTTCAGTTTCTAAAATTATACTTTTTTTTTTAAAATTATTTTTAAATATTTGAATATCAAAAATATCTTTTATTTTTCCTATTAAATACATATATATTAATATAATTATATTATTATTTTCATTTATAATGATAATAAATAATAAAATATATAAATATATAAATTATTTAATAAAAAATTTCGAACCTGTTTATTTAAAAAATATAAAAAAAAATTATTATAACAAAAAAGATATAAAAATGATGTCTGATAATTTACAAGGTAGATTTTTAAGTTTAATATCAAGACTTAAAAAACCAAAATATATTTTAGAAATAGGTACTTTTTTAGGTTATTCTACATTATGTTTATCAGAAGGTTTAAAAAAAAATGGTTTATTAATAACAATAGAAAAAAATAAAAAATATATAGATTATGCAAAAGAAAATTTTAAAAAAACTAAATATAATAAAAATATAAAAATATTATATGGTAATGCTTTAAATGTTATACCTAAATTAAAATATAATTTTGATATTGTATTTATAGATGCTGATAAAAAAAATAATTTAAATTATTTTAAATTAATTTTTAATAAAGTAAAAAAAAATGGTATTATTATTTGTGATAATGTATTATGGAAAGGAAAAATAATATATAATAATGATAATATTACAAAATCAATTAATAAATTTAATAAAACTATAAAAAAATATAAAAATATCAATAGTATTATTATACCAATTAGAGATGGTTTAAATATAATAATTAAAAATTAAATTTTATTATCTTTTATACATAAAAAATTATTTAATATATTTCTTAATTTATCAGAAAAATAATAATTTTTTTTTTTTCTCATTTCATTTCTTATTTCATAAATTTTATTTATAATTTTTTTAAAATTTATTTTTCTTTTTTTTTTAAATTTTAATCCTAAAATATCAATTAAAAATATTTTTATTAAATTATATAATTTATTTATATCATTAAAATTTATATTTAATTCTTTATTAATACATTTATCTATAATATTATTAATTTTAAATAAATTATAAATTAATAAAGGAATATTAAAATCATCATTTATTGATAAATAAAATATTTTGTATATATTATTAATATTTATATTTGATGAGGTTTTTAATTTTGGTTTAATTTTTTTTATTTTTTTTAAAATATTTAATAAAATTTTATAATTTTTTTCAGTATTAATTAATGATTTATTAGATATATTAATTATTTTTCTATAGTGAGTTTGTAAAAAATATAATCTAATAATAATTGGATTTATTTTTTTATAATTAGTAATATTTAATTTTCCATTAATAATATCATTAGGTATTATAAAATTATTTAATGATTTACTCATTTTTTTATTATTAATAGTTAACATATTAGTATGTATCCAATATTTAGCTAAATTGTAATTGTTATTATTAATTATATTAGATTGTGTTATTTCACATTCATGATGTGGAAATTTTAAATCTATTCCACCTCCATGAATATCAAAATAATTTCCTAAATATTTATTACTCATTGTTGAACAACCAATATGCCATCCTGGCTTACCTTTTCCCCATGGAGATTCCCAATTCATACCATAATTTGATTTTTTCCATATTGCAAAATCATAATAATTTTTTTTTTCTTCAATAAATTTATTATTTAAATTTACTTCTTTATTAAGGTCTATATTATTTAATATATTACCATAATTTCCAAATATTTTATTATAATAATTTATATCAAAATAAATTGATCCCTTATTTATATAAGCAAATTTTTTATTTAAAATTTTTTTAATATTTATAATTTGTTCAATTATATGTCCAGTACTTCTAGGTTCTATATTAGGTGATAAAATATTAAATTTTTTTAAAATAAAATAAAAATTTAATAAATATTTTTGTATAATTTCCATTTGATTATTTACACAATTTAATTTTAATTCTAAATGAGTAATATCAGTTATATTTCTAATATATTTTACTTTAAAATTTAAATGTTTAAAATATCTGTATAACATATCAAAAAATATAAATGTTCTACAATTACCTAAATGAATATAATTATATATTGTAGGACCACATACATACATTCCAATTTTATTATATTCAATAGGAATAAATTTTTCTTTTTTATTAGTTAAAGAATTATATATTAATATATTTTTTTTTGCATAATTTTTAATAGTTTTCATTTTTATTATAAATAAAATTATTTTTTATAAATAAAATGAATAATAAAGAATATATAAAATTAATATTAAAATCTAAATTAGCTGATTTTTCTAATATTAAAGGTTTTATGATACTTAGACCATATGGTTATAAAATATGGGAAAATATAAAAAATATTTTAAATAAAATGTTAATAAAAACTAAACATCAAAATGTTTATTTTCCTTTATTAATACCTAAAAAATTATTTTTTACTGAAAGTAATCATATAAAAAATTTTTCTAAAGAATGTGCAATAGTTACTCATTCAAAATTTTTAATTAAAAATAATAAAATTATTGTTGATCCTTCTTCTAAATTAAAAGAAGAATTAATAATTAGACCAACTTCTGAAACTATAATATGGAATACCTATAAAAAATGGATACAATCATATAGAGATTTACCAATATTAATTAATCAATGGTCAAATGTAGTTAGATTAGAATTAAAAAATAAAATATTTATAAGAAATTCTGAATTTTTTTTACAAGAAGGACATACAGCACATAAAAATAAAAAAGAAGCTATAAAAGAAATAAATAAAATAAAAATATTATATAAAAAATTAATAAAAAATTATTTATCTATTCCATACATTTCTGGTCTAAAAAGTAATTATCAAAAATTTTCTGGTGCAGAATATACATATTCATTTGAATCTTTAACAAATAATGGTAAATGTTTACAATTAGCAACTATACATTTTTTAGCTAAAAATTTTTCAAAAGCTTTTAATGTTACTTTTACTAATAAAAAAGGTATTAAAAAATATGTATGGTCTACTTCATGGGGTGTATCTACTAGATTAATAGGTGCCATAATAATGATTCATTCAGATAAAAATGGATTAATATTACCACCTAAAATTGCTCCTATTCATATAGTTATTATACCTATTATTAAAAAAAAAAAATATATTAAAAAAATTAATATTTTTGTAAAAAAACTAAAAATAATTTTAAAAAAATTTAATATAAAATATGATAATAATTTATATAAAACTCCAGGTAATAAATTTTATAAATATGAAAAAATAGGGGTACCTATAAGAATAACTATTGGTAAAAAAGAAATTAAAAAAAATAATATAGAAATTACTAGAAGAGATAATTTTAAAAAATATTATTATAAAATAAATAATAAATTATACAAAAAAATTTCAAATATTTTAAATAAAATACAAAAAAATATATATAAAATAGCTAAAAATAAAATGAAACAAAATATTTTTATAATTAATAATTATAAAACTTTTAAAAAAATTATTAAAAAAAAAGGAGGTTTTATTATATCTAATTGGGACAATAAAAAAAGTACTGAATTAAATATTAAAAATGATACTAAAGCTACTATTAGATGTATAATAAATAAAAAAATTAAAGGTAAATGTATATATACAGGTAATAAATCATATAAAAAAGTAGTATTTGGAAAATCTTATTAATGATTAAATAAATGAGTGAGTAAATTTACTCATTTATTTTTTTTTTTTAATTATTACTATAAAATCTTGTTTAAGAATTTATATAATAATAAAATGAGTGATTTTTAATCTTTTGATATTATGAATATATCTTTTAGATTAAAATGATACAGTATTTTTAAATATTTTTTATATTTAAAATAAAGTATTTTTAAGAATTTTTTAATTTTTTTTTTATATATATATAAATTATTTTATAATTATTAGGTTTAAACCATTTAATATTATTATATTTTTTAAACCATATAATTTGTTTTTTAGCATAATTTCTTGTATTTTTTTTTATTTCTTCAATACAAGAATTAATATTATTTTTTTTTTTTAAATATTTAAATATTTCTTTATATCCTATAGTATTTAATGAATTTAATTTTTTATATTTATAATATTTTTTTGCTTCATTAATTAATCCTTTTTTTATCATTAAATCAACTTTTTTATTAATTTTATTATAAATTTTTTTTATATTTATTATTAATCCTATTCTTATATATCTTTTAAATGGTCTTTTTATTTTTTTTTTATAATAAAAAGATGAAAGTTTTTTTTTTGTACAATATTTAAATTCTAAAGCTCTTATTATTTTTCTTTTATCTTTTTTATTATTTAACCAATTATAATAATTAATATCTTTTTTTTTTAATTTTTTTAATAAATATTCTAAATTTTTTGTATTTAATTTTTTTCTTATTTTTAATTTTTTTTTTTTTTTTATATTTGGAATAATATTAATACCTTCTATAATAGTTTTTTCATATAACCCTGATCCTCCTACCATTATTATAACTTTATATTTTTTAAATAATTTTCTTAATAGTTTAATTACATCTTTTTCAAATAAACTAATATTATAATTATTTTTAATATTTAAATGACCTATAAAATGATGTTTTATTTTTTTTAATTTTTTTTTTGATGGTTTAGAAGTACCTATATTTAATTCTTTATAAAATTGTCTTGAATCACAAGAAATTATTTCAGTTTTAAATTTTTTTGCTAAATAAATTGATAATTTTGTTTTACCTATTCCTGTAGGACCTACTATAGAAATAAGTGTATTCATTTTAAATCATTTAAATATATTATATAAATATAATAATCTATTTAAATCATTTAAATATATTATATAAATTATTAAGTAAATAATAATCTAATATAACTAAAGATGCCATTGCTTCTACAATTGGTACTGCTCTTGGTAAAACACATGGATCATGTCTACCTTTTATTTTTATTTTTACTTTTTCTTTATTTTTATTTATACTATATTGTTCTTTTTTTATTGTAGAAACTGGTTTAAAAGCTACATTGAAATATATTTCCATTCCATTTGATATACCTCCTTGAATTCCCCCTGAATTATTAGTATTAGTTTTTTCTTTTTCATTTAATTGATCATTTAATTGTGATCCTTTTTTTTTAGTTCCTTTAAAACCACATCCATATTCAAAACCTTTTACTGCATTTATACTTAACATTGCTTTACCTAATTCACTATGCAATTTATTAAATACTGGTTCACCTAATCCTATAGGAACATTTTTTATTACACAAGTTATTATACCTCCTATACTATCCCCTTCATTTTTTATTTTTTCTATTTTTTTTATCATTTTTTTAGCTATTTTATTATCTGGACATCTTATTATATTTTTTTCTATATTTTTTATTTTTATTTTTTTATAAGATTTATTAAGTTTAATATTACCTACTGAAGATACATATGCATATATTTTTATATTTTTTTTTTTTATAATTTGTTTAGCTATACTTCCTGCTATTACTCTACATACAGTTTCTCTAGCTGATGATCTACCTCCTCCTCTATAATCTCTTATATTATATTTTTTATAATAAGTAAAATCTGCATGAGAAGGTCTATATATATTTTTTATATTATTATAATCTTTAGATTTTATATCTTTATTATATACAATAAATCCTATAGGAGTACCTGTGGTAATATTATTTAATATTCCAGATAAAATTTCTATTTTATCTTTTTCTTTTCTTGGAGTTACTATTTTTGATTGTCCTGTTTTTCTTCTATTTAATTCTTTATTAATTTTATTTATATTTATTTTAATACATGAAGGACAACCATCTATTATTCCACCTACTGCTACACCATGACTCTCACCAAATGTAGTAATTTTAAATATATTACCAAAAGTATTTCCTCCCATTATTTTTAAAAAAAAATTAACTATATTCTCTTTAAGTAATATTTTATTAAGATGATACAATATACCGGAGAAAATATAAAATATTTAAATAGTATTGAACATATAAGAAAAAGACCATCTATGTATATTGGAGATGTAAATATAAATGGTTTACATCATTTATTTTTTGAATTATTAGAGAATTCATTAGATGAATATTTAGAAGGTTATTGTAATAATATATATATAAATATAAATAATGATAGTTCTATTACAATTGAAGATGATGGAAGAGGAATTCCTATAGATACTTATAAAGACAATAAAAAAACAGCTTTAGAAATAGTAATGACTAAAATAGGAGCTGGAGGAAAATTTGATAAGTCATCATATAAATATTCAAGTGGTTTACATGGTGTTGGTTTATCTTGTGTAAATGCATTATCAAAAAAAATAATAGTAGAAATTTATAGAAATAATTTAATATATGAACAACAATATTCAAAAGGTTACCCATTATATAATATAAAAGTAAAAGGTAAAACTAATAAAAGAGGTACAAAAATAAATTTTGTTATAGATGATGAAATTTTTATATATAAAAAATATAATTATAATATTATATATAAATATTTAAAAGAAATATCATATATAAATAAGAAACTAAGAATATTTTTATATGATAAAAGATCAAATAAAAAAAATAATTTTTATTCTATAAATGGTTTAATAGATTATATAAATTATATTGATAATAAAAAAAATAAAAATATTTTAAATAAAGATATTTATATAAATAAAGTTTTAAATAATTTTTCTATTGAAATAATAATAAGATATAATAATTCTAATAAAGAAATAATTATTTCATATATAAATAATATTAATACTATAAATGGTGGTACTCATATTATTGGTTTTAAAAGAGGTTTAACTAAATCTTTTAAAAATTATATAAAAAAATATAATAAAAAATTATATAATTTAAATATTAGTGGTAAAGATATAAGAGAAGGTATTATTGCTATTATATCAATAAAAATGATAAATCCTCAATTTCAAGGACAAACAAAAACAAGTTTAGTAAATAAAGAAATAATTGGTATAGTAGAAAAAATAATATTTAATTATTTAAAAAATTATTTAGAAGAAAATCCTAATAATCGTAAAAAATTAATAGATAAAGTAATTATATCATTTAAATCTAGAAAAGCTTCTAAAGAAGCTAGAAAATTATTATTTAATAATAATAATATTAATAAATATAAAACTATTAGTGGTATTCCAGGAAAATTATCAGATTGTACATATAATGATCCAAATAAATGTGAAATATTTTTAGTAGAAGGTGATTCAGCTGGTGGAACGGCTAAACAAGGACGTAATAGAAAATTTCAAGCTATATTACCGTTAAAAGGAAAAATTTTAAATGTAGAAAAAGCTAAAAAAAATAAAATTTTTAAAAATAACGAAATTAAAAATATATTTTTAGCATTAGGAATATATTTAGAAAATAAAAAAAAACAAATTATTTTAAATATTAAAAAATTAAAATATAAAAAAATTATAATAATGACTGATGCTGATGTAGATGGTAAACATATAACTTCTTTAATATTAACATTTTTATTTAAATATATGGAAATATTAATTAATAAAGGTTATATATATATAGCTAATCCTCCATTATATATTATTAAAAGATATAAAAGAAAAATATATATATGGAATGAAAAAGATAAAATTAAATTTATTAAAAAAAATAAAAATAAAAAATTTTATATTCAAAGATATAAAGGATTAGGAGAAATGAATTCAGATCAATTATGGGAAACTACTATGAATCCTAAAAAAAGAATTTTAAAAAAAGTAATTATTAAAAATAATAAAAAAAGTAAAAAATTATTTAATATTTTAATGGGTGATAAAGTTAAACCTAGAAAAAATTTTATAAAAAAATATTCTTTATTAGCTAATTTAGACATTTAATAATTTACCTTTGTAATATAATTTAATTATATTATAATTAGACTCGTTGTGTAAGGGGAGCACATCAGATTTTGGTTCTGATAGTTAAGGTTCAAATCCTTACGAGTCTATTAAAATACAAATAAATTTTTATAATTTATTAAACCATTATAAATATTAATATTTTTTATAACTTTTTTATTAGCTATATTACATTTTAATAATTTTATATATCCATTTTTAGCACTAATATAAACATTTTTATTTTTTAATAATATTTTTCCATTAAAATTATTATGTTTATAATTAATAATTTTTATTTTATAAATATTAAATATTTGAATTTTATTATTTGTATTTATAAAACACCAAGCTGGTTTATTATATGGTAATCCTCTTATTAAATTATAAATTTTATTTATTGAATAATTCCAATAAATTTTAGAATAATAATTATTTATTTTTGGAGCTAATTTTAATTTTTCTTTTGTTAATATTTTTTTTATAGTTTTTATTAAAAATTTTTTAGTTTTTTTAGATAATAATTTATATAATTTTTTATATGTAATTTTATTATTTATATTTATTTTTTTTTGTAATATTATCTTTCCACTATCTATTATTTTATTTATAAAAAAACTAGTTAAACCTGTTTTTTTTTCTCCATTTATAATTACCCAATTTATTGGATTTGCACCTTTATATTGTGGTAATAATGAAGGATGTATATTAATAGTTCCTAATTTAGGAATATTCCATATTTTTTTTTTTAAATATTTAAATGATATAATAATTAATAAATCAGGTTTTAAATTAATAATATTTTTAATATTTTTATATATATATTCACTATATATTATATTTATATTATTTTTTAGTGCTATTTTTTTTATTAAATTTTTTTCATTATTTATTATATTTTTTTTTGAAGTAATTATACTTTTAATAATTAAATTGTATTTTTTTTGATTTTTTATTAAATAATTTAATGAAGGTACACTAAAATTACCATTACTTAGAAATATTATTTTTTTTTTCATATGACATGGCTGGGATTCGAACCCAGGACCCTTACATTAAAAGTGTAATGCTCTACCAGCTGAGCTACCAAGTCAATATAAATAAAATTAATATATTAATATAATAAATATAATTTTTTTAAAAAAAAAGTAAAAATTTAATAATAAAGATTATTAATTTTGTGAAAATTATTTTAATTGGATATATGGGTAGTGGAAAAACTTATATAGGACAATTATTATCATTAATAACTAAATATTTATTTTATGATTTAGATAAATTAATATCTATAAAATACAAAATGAGTATTAATAAAATATATAAAATATATGGAGATAATAAATTAAGAATATTTGAAAAAATAAATTTAAAAAAAATTTTATTTAATAATTATTTAAATTATTATATATTATCAGTAGGTGGTGGAACTCCCTGTAATTATAATAATATAAAATTAATGAATAAATTTATAATTACTATATATTTAAAAACTTATGAAATAATTTTATATAAAAGATTATTAAAAGATAATAAAAAAAGACCTATAATTTATTATTTACCTAAAAAAAAATTATTTAATTTTATTAAAAAACATATTAAAATTAGAAAAAATAATTATTTTAAATCTAAATATATAATAAATACCAATTATATGAATTTTATTGATATAGCTAATTATATAAAATATGCTGTTTAAAAAAATAAAACATTTTATTTTATTAAATAAATTATTAAAAAATAAATTTTTATTAGCTATAAGTGGTGGAGTTGATAGTATGGTATTATTAAATATCTTTAATAAAATATTTAATAATAATAATATTTCAGTTGCTCATTGTAATTTTAATATTAATAAATCAAAAATTAATTATAATTATAATTTAATTTATAAAATTTGTTATAAAAATAATATTAATTTTTTTTATAAACAATTTAAAACTATAAAATTTAGTAAAATTAAAAAACTATCTATACAAATATCTGCTAGAATATTGAGATATAAATGGTTTTTTAATTTAAAAAAAAAATATAATTATGATTATATAGTTTTAGCACATAATTTAGAGGATAATATAGAAACATTTTTTATTAATTTATTCAGAAAAACAGGATTATATGGTTTAAAATCTATAAAAAAATTTTCTAAAAATTTATTAAGACCTTTAATAAAAATATCAAAAAATGAAATTATAAATTATGCAATTAAAAATAAAATAAAATGGATAAATGATATAAGTAATTTAAAAAATATATATTTAAGAAATATAATAAGAAATAATATTATACCTAATATATTTAATAATTTATATAAATATAATATAAAAAATAATATTAATAATACAATTATTAATTTACAATTAGAATATAATTTTATTAAAAAATCAATTAATTATTTTAAAAAAAAAATTATAATATATGATAAAAATAATTATTTTATATTTAAAATTAAAATAAATAAATTATTAAATTTAAAAATTAATTATTATAATTATTTATTATATAAAATATTTTATAAATTCGGTTTTAATGATATTAAAATTTTTAATAAAATATTAAATATTAATACTGGTAAATTTTTTTTATCTAACAATAAAATATATAAAATTATAAAAAATAAAAATGAGATTATATTAATTTATAATGTAAAAAAAAAAATTAATATTTTAATTCCAAAAATAGGAAAATATAAAATAGTAAATAATTTATTAATTAATTTAAAATTAATAAAATTTAATAATAAAATAATTAATAATAATAAGTATATATGTTTAAATTTTAATAAAATAAAATTTCCATTATATATTAGAAATTGGATAAACGGTGATTATTATTTAAATAATAAAAAAAAAATTGTAATAAATAAAATATTTAAAAAAAATAAAATTACTTCATTTGAAAAAAACTTTATTTATTTATTATTAAATAATAATAAAGAAATAATTTGTACTATTAATAAAATAAAAATAATAAATAAAAACTATTTAAATTATTTAAATAATTTATTAATTTTTAATTTTAATGAAACAAAATAAAGATCATAAAATTATAGGTAATAAATTAAAATTGTTTTTTTTTTCAAATTATATAGGTTCTGGTTTACCAATATGGTTACCTAATGGATTATATTTATATAATAAAATTAAAAATTTTATTAGAAAAATAAATATTAAACAAAAATATGAAGAAATTTTTACACCACATATAGCTAAAAAAAGATTATTTAATATATCAGGACATTTAAAAAAATATAACAATAATATATTTAAAATAACTAAAAATAATAAAATTAATTATTTATTAAAACCAATGAATTGTCCATTTCATTGTGAAATATATAAATATTATAAAAATATTACTTATAAAGATTTACCTAAAAAATTTTTTGAATTTGGTACAGTTTATAGAAATGAAAAAAGTGGTGAAATAAATGGTTTATTTAGAACTAGAATATTTACTCAAGATGATGGTCATATTTTTTGTAGAAAAAAGAATATTTATAAAATAATATATAAAATAATTGAAGATATAAAATATATATATAATTATTTTAATTTTAAAAAAATTTATATTAGATTTTCTTTAAAAGATAAAAATAATAAAAATTATATAGGTGATAATAAAATATGGAAAAAATCTCAAAAGATAATTTTAAATATTAAAAAAAATATAGAATTAAATTATAATACTTATATAAAATATAATGAAGCAGCATTTTATGGACCTAAAATAGATTTTATTATAAAAGATTCTTTAAATAGAAAATGGCAATTAGGAACTATACAAATTGATTATAATACACCTATTAGATTTAATTTAAAATATATAAATAAAAATAATAAATATAAATATCCAATTATTATACATAGAGCATTATTAGGATCAATAGAAAGATTTATAGGAATATTAATAGAACATACTAAAGGTAATATTCCAATATGGTTATTAAAAAAACAATTAGTAATAATACCAATTAATAAAATAAATTTAAAATATTCTATAAAAATATATAAAATATTAATAAAAAAAAAAATTAGAATTATTATAGATAAAACAAAAAAAAATTTAAATGAAAAAATAAAATATTATGAAAAAAATAATATACCTATTATTTTAATTATAGGTAATAAAGAAGAAAAAAATAAAACTATTTTTATAAGAATAAAAAAAATTGGAAAATTAGGTAATTTAAAATTTAAAAAAGCTATAAAATTAATTTTTAATATTATTAAAAATAGATAAATTTTATTATATTAATAAAAAATAATACTATTATAAATAAAAATAATATTGATAAAATTTTATCAAAATATAAATTAAATAAAAATATAAAATCTAAATTTGTTAGATTAGTAGATGATAAAATTTTTGAAAATAAAATATATAAAAGAGATTATTTATTAAATAAATTAAAAAATTCTAATTTAGATCTTATTGAAATTAATTCAAATCCTTCAATAGTAAAAATAATTAATTATAATAAATTTATTTATAAATTAAAAAAAAAATATAAAAAAAATTTTAATCAAAAAGATAATGTTAAAATAATTAGATTTACTATTAATATTAATGATCATGATAAAAATTTTAAATTAAAAAATGCTAAAAAATTTTTTTTTAAAAAATATAAAATAAAATTTATAATTTTTTTAAATCGTAAAAATAAAAAAGATTTAGTAAAAAAATTTTTAATTAATATAGCTAATAATTTAAAAAATTATGGTTATATTCAAAAATCTCCTGTTTTTGAATATAATAATATGTATATGATTATGTTCCCATTAAAAAACCCTTTAAAACCTATTAAAAAAGCTTATACAAAAACTAATAAAAATAATATAACTAATAAAAAAGATATAACTTATAATAAAAAAACTATTAATAATGAAAATAAAATTAAAAACTAAATCTAGTTCAAAAAAAAGATTTAAAATACTTTTTAACAAAAAAATAAAAAGAAAAAAATCTTTTAAAAATCATAATCTTATAAAGAAATCATCTAAAAGAAAAAAAAGATTATCAAAATTTATTTTTTTAAATATTAATGATTATAAAAATATAAATAAACATTTTAATAAATAATTATTATGCCAAGATCAAAAAATATAGTAGCTTCAAAAAAAAGAAGAAAAAAATATTTAAAATATGCTAAAGGATTTTATGGTGCTAAAAAAAGATGTTATACAATAGCTAAAAATAATGTCGAAAAATCATGGCTAAATTCATATATTGGAAGAAAAAATAAAAAAAAATTTTATAGAAAATTATGGATACAAAGAATTAATGCATATGTAAGAAAATTTAATATTTCTTATTCTAAATTTATTTTTAAATTAAAAAAAAAAAAAATCTATTTAAATAGAAAAATATTAGCTTATTATTTTGCTGAAAATAAAAATAAAGATTTAATCAATAAAATATTAAATTAAATATGTTTTTAAATTTTTTGAAGCTTCAGTATTAGGAAATATTTTTTGTGCCTCTTTTTCAAAATCTTTAATATTAGGATATCTACATGAATAATGCCCTAATAATAATTTTTTAACATTTGATAACTTAGCTATTTTTGCAGCTTGTATAGTTGTAGAGTGACCTCTTTTATTAGCTATTATTTTTTTTTCATGTAAAAATGTAGATTCATGATATAATAAATCAACATTTTTTAAATATTTAGTAATTTTAGGAGAATATGAAGTATCTGTACAAAAAGCATATGATAATGGTTTATTAGGTTTAAATGTTAAATAATTATTAGGTATAATTTGACCATTTTTTTTAATAAAATCTTTACCTTTTTTAATATTTAAATAATCAGATATTTTTATTTCTTTAATTTTATTTACATTTTTTATATTTAAATTTCTTAATCTTTTTTTTTCTTTAAATAAAAAACCATTTGTATATATTTTATGTTTTAAAGGAATTATATAAATTTTTACATTATCATTTTCATATATTTTTTGATATTTTCTAGTTTTTAAAATTATAAAATTTAATGGATATGTTATATTTGATTTAGACCATTTAAAATTTTCATAAATAATATTTTTTAATCCATTAGGTGAATAAATATTTAATGGATTTTTTCTACCTAATAATTGATAAGTTGATAAAATTCCCATTATACCATAATAATGATCACCATGTAAATGAGAAATTAATATATTATTTATTTTATTAATTTTAATTTTAGCTTTTATTAATTGTACTTGAGTACCTTCACCACAATCAATTAAAAAATAATTTTCTCTCATATATAAGATTTGTGATGTTGGATAAAAATTTCTAGTAGGTAATGATGAATTACATCCTAATATAGTAATATAAGAGTTAATCATTATATATAAATAATAATAAATAAATAATAAAAAAATAAATTATGTATAAAGAAACACCATTGATAAAACAATATTATAATTTAAAAAAAAAATATCCTGATACAATTTTATTTTTTCAAGTTGGTGATTTTTATGAAATATTTGGTTATGATGCAATATTTTGTTCAAGAATATTAGATATTACTTTAACTAAAAGAAATAAAAAAAATAATGATAGTATTTATTTAGTAGGATTTCCTTGTAAAGCATTAAAAACTTATTTAAATAAGTTAATTAAAAAAAATATTAAAGTAGCTATTTGTGATCAAAATAAAAATAATATAGAAAAAAATATAGATAAAAATAATTTAATAGATAGAAAAATTACTTACATTGTAACTTCTGGAATTTCAATTTATGATGATATTACAAAAAAAAAAAAAATAAAACAATTTGTTGCTTCATTATATATTGAAAAAAATAATAAAATAATAGGTATTTCATTAATTGATTTTTCTACTGGAGAATTATTAACTACAGAAGGAAATTTAAAATATATAAAACATATAATAAATTGTTATAATCCTATAGAATATTTAATACCAAAAAGTAAAAATAAATTTTTTAATAATATTAAAAATATTAATTTATTAGACGATAATCTCTTTAATTATAATTTTTTATATAAGAAATTATTAGAACATTTTAAAGTATTTTCTTTAAATTGTTTTGGATTAGAAAATATGAAATTAAGTATTATTTCATCTGGTATATTGATATATTATATTAATAATTATTATAATTTAAAATTAAATCATGTAAATGTAATAAAAAAAATACAAATAAATAAATATATTTGGATTGATGATTCTACATTAAAAAATTTAGAAATTATAAAATCTACAAATAAAACAGGTAAATCTTTATTAGATATATTAGATAATACATATACTTCAATGGGTTATCGTATTTTAAATAATTGGTTAATATTTCCTTTAAAAGATAAAAAAAAAATTTATAATAGACAAAATATTATTGAGTTTTATTTTAAAATTAAAGAAAATATTAAATTAAATATAATTTATAATTTAAAATTAATTTATGATATAGAGAAATTATTATCTAAAATATCAAATAATAAAATTAATCCTAATCAATTATATAAATTAATTAATTCAATTAAAAGAATTAAAAAAATATTTAAATTATTAAATATTAAAAATAATAATAAAATTTTTAATTTTAAATATAAATATATTAAAAAATTAAATAAAATATATTATAATATTAATAAAATTTTAAAAAAAGATCCAGTAAATAAATTTAATAAATTTTTTTTTATTAAAAAAAATATATCTAAAAAATTAGATTTATATAAAAAAAAATTAAAAAAAAATAAATTATATATATTTAATTATTATAATAAATTAAAAAATAAATTAAATATAAATTATTTAATTATTAAAAAAAATGAACTTTTAGGTTATTTTATTGAAATAAAAAAAACTGATAATAATAAAATTCCTAAAAATTGGATAAAAAAACAAAAATTATCTTTATATATTAGATATACTACTAAATTAATTAATAAATTTGAATATAAGATTTATAATATTAAAAAAATAATTTTTACATATGAAAAAATTATTTTTAATAAAAAAATTAATTATTTAAAAAATAATATTATTGTTTTAAAAAAAATATCATATTATATAGCTAAATTAGATGTTTTATTATCTTTTTATTTAACTGCTAAAGAAAATAATTATACTAAGCCAAAAATAATTAATAATGAATTAAATAGCATTAATATAATAAAAGGTAGACATCCAGTAATAGAAAAAACTATTGATATTAAAAATAATTATATACCTAATAATATATATTTAGATAATTTAAATAATCAAATATTAATTATTACTGGCCCTAATATGTCAGGTAAATCAGCAATATTAAGACAAACAGCATTAATAGTAATAATGGTACAAATAGGTAGTTTTGTTCCTGCTAAAAAAGTAGAAATTAATATAATTGATAAATTATTTAGTAGAATAGGTGCATCTGATAATATTTCAATGGGTGAATCTACATTTATGGTAGAAATGAATGAAACAGCTAATATATTAAATAATATTTCTAAAAATAGTTTAATAATTATGGATGAAATAGGAAGAGGCACAAGTACATATGAAGGTATTTCTTTATCTTATTCTATTATTAAATATTTAATAAATAATAAATTAAAACCTAGAGTATTATTTGCAACACATTATCATGAATTAAATAATTTATTAAATTATAAAAATAATATAAAATATTTTTTCTTTACAATAAAAAAAATAAAAAATAATTTTATATTTATTAGAAAATTACAAGAAGGTTTAAGTAATAATAGTTATGGTTATTATATAGCTAAAATGGCTGGTATACCTAATCAAGTAATTAAAGATACAAAAAAAATTACTTTATTTTTAAAAAATAAAATTTAATTTTATTTCATTATTTTATATATATATGCGATAGTAGTTCAATAGGTAGAACATAACTTTGCCAAAGTTAAGGTAACGGGTTCGAATCCCGTATATCGCTTAGCCTAGATGGTGAAATTGGTAAACACGCAGGACTTAAAATCCTGTAATTCAATAAATGAATTTTGCGGGTTCAAGTCCCGCTCTAGGCATATATGTTTTTTTTTTTGATGTAGAAACAACTGGTTTACCAAAAGATAATAAATTTATTTTAGAAAAAATATTACAATGGCCTCGTTTAATACAAATATCATGGCAATTATATAATTATAAATATAAATTAATAGATATTAAAAATTATTATATAAAAAATTTAAAAAAAAATAAATATTTTAAAAAAAATAATATAATATATGGAAAAATTAAAACAATAAAAGAAGTATTAAATAAATTTTATAAACTATTAAAAAACACTTATTTTATAATTGGACATAATATTAATTTTGATTGTAATATAATAATAGGAGAATATTATAGATTAAATAAAAATTTAAAAATAAAAAATATTTTATTTAAAAAAAATAAAATTAATACAATTAAACTTATTAATTATAATAAGTATTTAAATTTAAAAAATACTTTTAATTTATTATATAATAGAAAAAAAAAAAAATTTTTATTTCATAATTCATTATATGATATATATATTAATATTTTTGTTTTTATAAAATTAATATATTATAAATTAATAAAATTTAATTTTAAATTTAATATTAAAAAATTTTTATTAAATATACCAATTTATAATAATATTAAATTAAATAAAAAAATAAATTATTTTAATATTCATAATCACTCAGATTATTCAATTTTTAATTCTACTATAAAAATTAAAGATTTAATTAAAAAATCTATTAAATATAAAATGAAATCAGTTGGAATTACTGATAATAATATGATGGGTGTATATAAATTTTATGAAGAAATTAATAAAATAAATAAAGTAAAAAAAATTATAAAAGGTATAGTAGGATGTGAAATAAATATAAAAATCAAAAATAAATTATATCCTTATATTTTAATTATAAAAAATATAAAAGGTTATTATAATTTAATAAAAATTAATTCTTATAGTAATATTAAAACAAAAAATATTAATTATATAAATATAAAAATAATTAAAAAATATTCAAAAGGTTTAATATTTTTAACAGGTACTTTAAAATCTGAAATTTCTTATTATATAATAAAAAATAAAATTAAAAAAGCTATTAAAATATTATTAGATTGGAAAAAAATATTTAAAAATAATATTTTTATTGAAATTTTTAGAGATGGATTTAAATATGAAAAAAAAGTAAATAAATATTTAATTTTTTTTTCTAAAAAATATAAAATTAAATATATTAATCAACAAGAAACTTTTTATCTTAATAAATCAGATTATAAAATATATAAAATTTTATTATGTATAAAAAATAAAATAAATATTTATCAAAATAATGATAAAAATATTTTTCCTAAAAACAATTTTTATTTAAAAAAATATTCAAATATTAAAAATAAATTTAAAAAGTTTAAAAAAGGTTTCAAAAATTTAAATATTTTATTTAAAAAAATAAAATATATAAAACTAAATAATAGGGTTTTATTACCTAAATATAAAATTAATAAAAAATTTAATAATAAAAATTATTTATATTTAAAATATTTAATTTATAAAGGAGCTAAAAAAAAATATGGTAAAATTAATAATAAAATAAATAAAAGAATTATAAAAGAATTAAAAATTATTAAATATAAAAATTTTGAAAATTATTTTTTAATAGTTTATGATTTAATTAAAAAAGCTAAAGAATTAGATATTTACGTAGGTCCTGGTAGAGGTTCAGTGGCAGGTTCTATAATTGCATATTGTTTAAATATTACTAAAGTAGATCCGTTAAAATTTAACTTAATTTTTGAAAGATTTTTAAATAATGAAAGAATTAAATTACCTGATATAGATATTGATTTAGAAGATAAAGGTAGAAAAAAATTATTATTATATATTAATTACAAATATGGTGGTAATGTAGCTAATATAATAACTTATAATAAAATAGGGTCAAAAACTGCAATTAAAGATGTTTCAAGAGTGTTTAATTTATCTTTTAAAGAAGCTAATAATTTATCTAAAATGATAATTAATAATTTTACATTAAAAAAAATTTTAAATAATAATATTTTATTTTTTAAAAAGAAATTATCATTAAGTAAATTTAATAAGATTTTAAATATTAGAAATATATATAATGATAAAAATTCTATAAAAAGTAAAATATTAAAATACGCAAAGAAATTAGAAGGATTAATTAGATGTACTGGGATACATGCTTGTGGAATCATAATTACTAGTAACAAATTAATTAATTATGTACCATTAATGTATAATAATAAAAATAATAATTTATTATTAACACAATATGATAAAAGATGTATAGAAAATATTGGATTATTAAAAATTGATTTATTAGCGTTAAAAACATTAAATATAATTAAAAATAGTTTATTAGAAATTATTAAAAATAAAAAAAAAATAAAATTAAATTTATATGATAATAATACTTATAAATTATTTAATGATTCAAAAACTACTGGTATTTTTCAATTTGATTCATATAATATAAAACAAATATTAAATATTATGAAACCTAATAATTTTAAAGATTTAATTGCTATTAATGCTTTGTATAGACCAGGTACAATAAATAATTTATATGAATTTTTATTAAGAAAAAAACAAATAAAACAAATAAAATATGATATAAAAGATATAAAAAAATATTTAATTGAAACATATGGAATAACACTTTATCAAGAACAAGTTATATTAATAGCTAGAAAATTATCAGGTATTAGTAAAAGTGATGCTGATATTTTAAGAGAAGCAATTGGTAAAAAACAAATTAATAAATTAAATTTAATAAAAAAAAAATTTTTAAAAAAGGCATTAAAAAAAGGTTATTTATTAAATCAATTAAAAAAAATATGGAAAGGTTGGGAAAATTTTGTTTTATATGCATTTAATAAAGCACATGCCACTTGTTATTCATTTATAGCTTATCAAACAGGATTTTTAAAAATTAATTATACAATAGAATTTATGTGTACGTTATTAAATAATAATATAAATAATAAAAAACAAATTGAAAGATTTATAAATGATGCAAAAAAATTTAAAATTAAAATTTTACCACCTGATATAAATATTAGTAAATACAAATTTGTTATAGAAAAAAATAAATATATTAGATCAGGTTTAGGAATAATAAAAAATATAGGTTATAAAACTGTTAATGAGATTATTAAACAAAAAAAATTTAAATCTTTAAAAGATTTTTTAATAAAAATAAAAATTAAAAATAAAAAAGTAATAAAATCATTAATATTATCAGGAGCTTTTGATTGTTTTAAAATAAAAAGATATATATATTTTTTAAAATATAATAAAAAATTTAATATTATTAATTATTTATTATTTAAAATAAATAATAAAATAAATGATAAATTATTAAATAAAATTTTTAATATTAAAAAAAAAATAAATAAAAAATATATAAAATTATATTATATAAATAAACAAAAAAAAATATTAGGTTATTATATAAAATTACATCCTTTATATTATTATAAATTTGAAATTATATATTTAAAATTAAAAAATTTAAATTATTTAAAATATAAAAATTATAAAATTTATTATTTTTATGGATTAATTAAAAAAATTTATTATTATAATAATAATTATTATATTTTAATTGAAGATAATTTAAATAATAATAAAAAAATATTAATTAATAATAATTTATATAATAAAAATATTATTAAATTATATAATATAATAATTATTAAATGTTATTTTATATACAATAATATAAATATTTTAAATATTATAGATATAAATGATATATTTAATTATTATAATTTAATGTTATTAAAAATAAATAAAAATATTTTTATAAATCATAATAAAATAATTAAAAAATTTTTATATTTTAAAAAAAAATATAAAGGTAAACAAAAAATATATATACAAATTTATTATTTAAAGAATATATATAAAAAAATAATTATAAAAAATATAAAAATTAATAGAAATATTTTTATATTTTTAAATGAAAATAATAAACATAAAAATATTAAATATTCATTATTTTAATATTTTTTTTTATATATTTAAACCTAATTTTTCTTTTATTAAAAAAATTTTTTTTTTAGCTATTTTATTTACATGTTTATAACCATTATATAAAATATTTTTTATAATATTTTTATTATTTATATAATAATAATATTTTTTTCTTTCTTTTGCATAAAAATATAATATATATTTATATAATTTATTTTTAATATTATAAAAACCTATTTTATTATTTTTAATTTTTTCTTTTAAATATGTAAATTCTTCTTTATTTGTAATAATTTTATATAATTTTAATAAAATAGTATTTTTAATTTCATTATAATTTATTGTTTTATTAGTAGTTTTTATATTCATTATTTGCTTTTTTAAATTATCTTTATCATCAAAAATATTAATAATATTATTTTTTGATTTACTCATTTTATAACCATCTATACCAGGTATTATATAATTATATTTTATTTTATATTTTGGAATAATAAAAATATTTTCTTTTAATTTATTATTAATTATTTTAGCTATTTTTCTAGTTATTTCTATGTGTTGTTTTTGATCTTTACCAATAATTACTTTATTAATGTCATATAATAAAATATCAGAAGCCATTAATATTGGATAATTAAATATTCCAGTATTTAAATTATTTTTATTACTTTTAAAACCATGACATAATTTTAATCTATTAAAAGGATAAAAACAATTTAAATACCAAAATAATTCATTTATTTCTTTAATATCAGATTGTCTATAAAAATAGACATTTTTAGTAAATTTTAAAAAAGATAACCAAGTAGCAGCATTTTTATATATATTATTTTTTAAAGTATTATTATTTTTATAATTAGTAATAGAATGTAAATCAGCTATAAAAATAAAAAATAAATTATTTTTATTCTTTTTAATATATGATATAGTTGGTAAAATAATACTATAAATATTAGCTATATGTGGAGTACCTGAGCTTTGTATACCAGTAATAAATTTTTTATTCATATTATTGGAATTACATATATATATGTTTTTTTTTTTATTTTTTTATATTTTATATATCCATAAATTTTTGAATGTATTGTAAAATCTTTACTAATATAAGTATTAATTCCTGAATAATATTTATTACCTCTTTGTCTAACAATTATATTACCTGGTTTAGTTAAATTATTACCAAATAATTTAATTCCTAATCTTTTACCTTTTGAATCTCTACCATTTTTTGAACTTCCTACTCCTTTTTTATGTGCCATATTTAAATATGTTTAATTTTTATTATTTTTAATTTAGTTAATATTTGTCTATGTCCTATTTTTTTTTTATAACCTTTTCTTTTTTTTTTTTTAAAAATAATTATTTTATTAGTTTTAATATGATTTATTACTATAGCTTTAATAATAAAATTTTTAATATTTGGATTACCAATTAATATTTTATTATTTTTATCTTTAATCAATAAAATATTTTTTTTAAAATTAATAATTTTATTAATTTTATATTTTAATTTATTTAAATAAATAAATTTATTAGGAAATATTAAATATTGAATATTACCTATTTTTATAACGGCTTCCATTAATTTAATTTTTATATAATATTAATTTAAATATTATTTTTAAAAAATAATGATATATCAAATTTTTTTTTAAAATATTTAATTAATTTATTTATTTTACATCTTATTTGTTTCATAGTATCTCTAAATCTAATAGTTACTGTATTATTCTTTAATGTAATAAAATCAATAGTAATACAATAAGGAGTACCTAATGAATCTTGAATTTTATATCTTTTTCCAATTGATTTATTTTCATCATAAATAGTAGTAAAATTATATTTTAAATTATTAAATATATTTTTTGATATATTAATTATTTGAGTGTTTTTTATTATTGGAAATATAGCAATTTTAATTGGAGAAATAAATTTAGGTAATTTTAAATATATTCTTTTTTTATTATTAATATTTTCAATTTTTAATGAATTAGTAAATATTGAATAAAATAATCTATCTAATCCTAAAGAAGTTTCTATTACATATGGTATATATTTATTTTTTTCTTTATTATCATAAAAATATAAATTTTTTTTAGATAATTTATTATGATTTTTTAAATCATAATTTTTTCTAAAATGAATACCTTCTAATTCTTTAAATTTATTAAATATTTTAAATTCTATATCAGTAGCAAATTTACAATAATGTGATAAATTTTTATGAATTTTTAATTTATATTTTTTTTTATTTATTAAATAATAATGCCATTTTAATCTAGATTTTAACCAATATTTATACCATTTTTTTTCTTGACCAGGATAAATAAAAAATTGCATTTCCATTTGTTCAAATTCTCTTGTTCTAAAAATAAATTGTTTAGAAATTATTTCATTTCTAAAAGATTTTCCTATTTGTGCAATTCCAAAAGGAATTTTCAATCTATTAGAATTTTTAACATTTTTAATATTTACAAAGATACCTTGAGCTGTTTCAGGTCTTAAATATGTAAATTTTTCATTATTTAATGAATTTAATTTTGTTTTAAACATTAAATTAATGTTATTTATATTTTTCCATTTAAATTTTTTAGATAAATTATTTTTTTTAATTATTTTTTTTAAAAACAAATTTAATTTATTTATTTTTTTATTTTTTAAATAATAATAAAAAATTAATTTTATTTTTTTTTTATTTTCAATTATTTTCTTATTAATTATTTTATAAAATAATTTATCTATTATATAGATTTTATTATCAATATAATTTATAATAAATAATTCATTAAAATTATTTATATGACCTGATGCTTTCCATACTTTATTATTCATTAATATAGATGATTCTATTCCTACTATATTATCTCTATATTTTACCATATAATTCCACCAAAATTTTTTAATATTATTTTTCATTTCAATTCCTTGTGGACCATAATCATATATTGATTTTATACCATTATAAATTTCACTTGATTTAAAAATAAAACCATATAATTTAGCATGATTAATAATTATTTTAAGTTTATTATCCATAAAAACGGTATCTCCCGGAATTGAACCGGGGACACACGGATTTTCAGTCCGTTGCTCTACCAACTGAGCTAAGATACCAAAATTAATTAATTAAATAATATTTAAAATATTTAATTTTAATATTATTTTTAAAAATATATAAAAATTTTTTATGATTATATTTAAATTTATAAAAAATTTTTTTATTATTAATAAAAAATTCTTTACTAAAAAAATATTTATTTAATTTAATTAAAAATTTTTTATTATTAATAATTAAATTATTAATAATAATATAAATAGCAATATTTTTACTAATATAATAAATAAAATTATAATTTAAATTATAAATATTTTTATAGTTAATTTTTAAACCTACAATAGAAGAAAATTTATAATTGTGATGATTATAATTATTTATATAATCACATTTAATTTTATAAAAATTTGATATAATTATTGTATCTTTAAACATTATATTTTTATCTAAAATTTCATTTTTTACAATACTATTTTTAAGTAAATCTTTTATATTATTAATGTTTGATTTAAAAGAAATTTTAATTATTTTTTTTATAAAATTTTTAAAATTAATATTATTTATTATAAAATCAGAATTAACATTTATTTTAATTATAACACCTATATTTTTTTTTTTATTAATTTTTGATAATACTATTCCATTATTAATTTTATAATTATTATTTTTTAATTTTGATTTAAATTTTTTTCTTAAATATTCAATTGATTTTTTTATATCCCATTTATTAATTGTTAAAGCTTTTTTACAAAGTAAAATACTAAATTTAGTTAATTTTCTTAATTTTAAGATAATTATATTTTTTTTATTCATTTATTTTTTCATTATTGTTTTTTTCTTCATTTATTTTTTCATTATTGTTTTTTTCTTCATTTATTTTTTCATTATTGTTTTTTTCTTCATTTATTTTTTCATNATTTTAAGATAATTATATTTTTTTTCTTCATTTATTTTTTCATTATTGTTTTTTTCTTCATTTATTTTTTCATTATTGTTTTTTTCTTCATTTATTTTTTCATTATTGTTTTTTTCTTCATTTATTTTTTTATTATTGTTTTTTTCTTCATTTATTTTTTTTATAATAGAATTAAATAAAATTTTAAATATAATTTTTATTGATTTTGATGAATCATCATTTGCTGGAATAGGTAAATTTATATTTTCAGGAGAAGAATCACTATCTACAATACCTATAATATATATAAATTTTTTATTTGCTTCTTTAACTGCTATTTTTTCTTTTTTTACATCTACAATAATTACTAATAAAGGTATTTTAAACATATTATATATCGAACCAAATTTTTTATCAATTTTATCATATTTTCTATCTATATATTTTATTTCTTTTTTTGATAAATATTTATAAATTTTTTTTCTTTTATTTTCTATATTTTTTTTTTGTTTTATAGATAGTTTAGTAATTTTAATATTAGTTAATAAACCTGCTGGCCATTTATAGTTTATATAAGGCATATTAAGTATTTGAGCATATTCTTTAATTACATCTTTAATTATTTGTTTAGTTCCGACAAATAATATATAACAACCAATATTAATAAAATATTTTAAAATATTTTTAGCTTTTTTTATATTTTTAAAAAAATTAATAGGATTTAAAAGGTCTATATTATTTTTTTTTAATAATATATATTTAGACATTTTAGGATGTCTATAAGAAGATTTATGACCTAATAATATATTATATTTAAATATTTGATTTAATAATTTTTTATTTTTTATCATTATTAATTTAATTTTAACGTTTAGAAAATTGAAATTTTTTTCTAGATTTTTTTCTTCCATATTTTTTTCTTTCAACTATTCTTGAATCTCTAGTTAAAAGATTATATTTTTTTAAAATTTTTTTATATTTTATATTAATATTACAAATTACTCTAGAAATAGCTAAAATAATAGCTTCAGATTGTCCAGTAAAACCTCCTCCTTTAACATTAATTATAATATTATTATATTTATTAATTAGTTTAGTTAATATAAAAGGATATAAAATTTTATATTTTATAATTTTATTATTTTTAAAATAAATATTTATATCTTTATTATTAATAATAAATTTATTAGTTTTATTATTTTTAACATTTACATATATTAAAGCTACTGATGTTTTTCTTTTCCCTTTAGCATGATAATATTTTATCATTATTTTAAAAATTTAATTTTTTTAATATTAAAATTATGATTACTATCATTAAATATAAATATATTTTTTTTTACATATTTACCTAATAAATTTTTAGGTAACATTCTATATATAGATTTTTTAATTAAAAAACTAGGATTTTTTTTAAATAAATAATACATTGTATATTGTTTTTTATTTCCTATATAGCCAGTATATTTATAATATATTTTTTTTTTAATTTTTTTATTATCTATTTTAATTTTTTTAGCATTTATAATAATTATTTTATTTGTAAAACTATAATTAGGTGTATATTTAGGAGAATTTTTTCCAATTATTAATTTAATTATTTGTGAACATAATCTGCCTAATATTTTATTATTAGCATCTATTAAATATATTTGTTTTTTATTATTGAAATAATATTTAGTTTTAAATGTTAAATACTTCATATTTTATTAAATTATTATTAATAATAAAAATATAATTATGAATAATAAAATAATTGGTATTGATTTAGGGACTACTAATTCATGCGTTTCAGTTATTGAAGGGCAAAATCCAGTAGTAATACCTAATTCAGAAGGTAAAAGAACAACTCCATCAATAGTTGCTTTTACTGAAAATAATACAAAAAAAATTGGAGATCCAGCAAAAAGACAATCAGTTACTAATCCTAAAAAAACTATTTATTCAATTAAAAGATTTATAGGTAGAAAATATGATGAAATTAAAGATGAAATTAAAAATTTTACATATATAATAAAAAAAGGTAAAAATGACACACCTTGCGTAGAAATTGATAATAAATTATATACTCCTCAAGAAATATCAGCAATGATATTACAACAATTAAAAAAAAATGCTGAGGATTATTTAGGTATTAAAATTAATAAAGCCGTTATTACTGTACCTGCTTATTTTAATGATGCACAAAGACAAGCTACAAAAGAAGCTGGTGAAATAGCAGGTTTAAATGTAGAAAGAATAATTAACGAACCTACAGCTGCATCATTAGCATATGGAATAGATAAAAATAAAAATAATAAAAAAATAGCAGTATATGATTTAGGTGGTGGTACATTTGATATTTCAATTTTAGAATTAGGAGATGGTGTTTTTGAAGTATTATCTACAAATGGAGATACATATTTAGGTGGTGATGATTTTGATCAAATATTAATTGATTGGTTAGTTGATGATTTTTATAAAAAAGAAAATATTAATTTAAAAGAAGATTTAATAGCTTATCAAAGATTAAAAGAAGCTGCTGAAAAAGCAAAAATTGAATTATCATCTAGTTTACAAACAGAAATAAATTTACCATATATTACTTCTAATAATAAAGGACCTAAACATTTAATTAAAAATATTACTAGATCTAAATTTGAAAAATTATCATATAATTTAATTGAAAAAACTTTATTACCTTGTGAAAAAGCATTAAAAGATGCTAAATTAAATATTAATGATATTGATGAAATAATATTAGTAGGAGGATCAACAAGAATACCTAAAATACAAGAAAAAGTAGAAAAATTTTTTAATAAAAAACCTTCAAAAGGTGTTAATCCAGATGAAGTAGTAGCTATTGGAGCAGCTATACAAGGGGGAGTATTAACAGGTGATGTAAAAGATGTATTATTATTAGATGTTACACCGTTATCATTAGGTATAGAAACATTAGGTGGAGTATTTACTAAATTAATAGAAGCTAATACAACTATACCTACTAAAAAATCTGAAATATTTTCAACAGCAACTGATAATCAATCAGTAGTTACTATAAAAGTAGGTCAAGGAGAAAGACCAATGTTTAAAGATAATAAAGAAATAGGAAGATTTGATTTAATTAATATTCCATTAGCTCCTAGAGGAGTACCTCAAATAGAAGTTACTTTTGATATAGATGCTAATGGTATTTTAAATGTATCAGCTACTGACAAAGGTACAAATAAAAAACAATATATTAAAATTAAACCATCTTCAGGTTTAAATAAAGAAGATATTGAAAAAATGAAAAAAGAAGCTGAAGAAAATTATGAAAAAGATATTAAAAAAAAAGAAGAAATAGAAAAATTAAATCTAACTGATTCTTTAATATTTCAAATAGAAAAAGAATTAGAAGAAAATAAGAAAAAAATATCTAAAGAAAACGTTAAAAAAATTAATAATATTTTAAATAAATTAAAATCTGCTCATGTTTCAAAAAACTTAAAGGATATTGAAAAATATACTAAAAAATTAAATAATAAATGGAGTAAAATAGCAAAAGATATATATTCTAATACTACTTCTGAAAATACTTCTGATACAGAAGATACTAAAGAAGATACAGCTGATAATAAAACAGAAGATACTAAAGAAGATAATACTAAAGACGTAGATTACGAAGAAGTTAAATAAATAATTATTTAAAAGCATTATGCTTTTAAATAATTATAACCCCGAAAGGATTTGAACCTTTAATCTTCTGATTCGTAATCAGATATTTTATCCAATTAAACTACGGGGTTAATTAAAATAATTTTATTATAATTTTTTTGAAATTATAGGAATAATATAATTTTTCCATTGTAAAAATGTATCATTTTTTATATGATGTCTTGCTTTTTTTATTAAAGATTTATAAAAATATAAATTATTAATAGAAGCAATAAATTTAGCTGAATATTCATTGCATTTAAATAAATGTCTTAAATATGCTTTACTATATATATCAATATTTTTAAAATTATTATATATAGTGGTAAAATCGTATTTCCATTTTTTGTTTTTTATATTAATTATTCCTTCCCAAGTAAATAACATTCCATTTCTACCATTTCTAGTCGGTATTACACAATCAAACATATCAACTCCTAAAGATATAGAATTTAATATATCCCAAGGCATTCCTACCCCCATTAAATATATTGGTTTATTATTAGGTAATTCATTAATTACATATTTAATAATTTTATACATTTCTTTTTTAGTTTCACCTACTTGTAAACCACCTATTGCATAGCCATCTAATTTTAATTTTGATGTTTTAATAGTATATTTAATTCTTATATCTTTATATAATCCCCCTTGTATTATACCAAATAAATATTGATTATGGTTATAAATTTTTTTTTTTTTATTAAAATAATATAAACATTTAATTAACCAATTATAAGATCTTTCAGTAGCAATTTTAACATAATTTTTACTAGTATTATATATTATACATTCATCAAATGAAGTAATTATATCAGAACCTATATATTTTTGTATATTTATTGATTTTTTAGGTGTAAAAAAATAATTTTTACCATTTTTATAACTTTTTATATTAGCACCATATTTATTAATTTTTTTAGGATTACATAATGAATATACTTGAAAACCACCACTATCAGTAATAATAGGATTATTCCATTTCATAAATGAATGTAATCCACCAGATTTATAAATTATTTTTATACCTGGTTCTATATTTAGATGAAAAGTATTACTTAATATTATTTCAGGATTTATAATATCTAAATATTCTTTATTTATAGTTTTTATATATCCTTTTGTAGCTATTGGCATAAAAATAGGAGTATTTACTTTTCCATGATCAGTTAAAAAATATCCTACTCTTGCATTTGATTTTTTATCTTTATGTAAAATTTTAAAATACATTATTTAATATAATGTTTTAAACCTAGCTTTATACCATTAATATGTTCTTCTTGATGATTTATTCTACCAATATTTTTAACCATAATATTCATGTCTATATAATAATAATACTATATCAGCATCTTGTTCGACCATGAATTATTATAATAATAATATTTAAAATTAATTTATTTAGCTGTTAAATATTATTTTTTTTAAATATTTTAAGTAGAACATTATAATTAATTGATAATTAGACATTTATAATGAAAAAAATGCTATTTGAATTAAAGCTAAAGAAGTTTTTACCAGGTCGCAATAAACTCATATTTTTGTAAACCAAAAATATAAATACAGCACCTCATGTAAATTATTTTTTTATTTTAGCATTTAATTTATTTTTAAATAAATTAATTAATATTAATAATATATTATTAATATATTTTTTTTTTTTTCCATATTTATTTTTTATAATAAAACGAATAGTATAAGATTTTTTATTTTTTGGTAAATTCTTTTTATATATATCAAATAAATATATATTTATTAATTTATCTTTTAATTTTTTTTTAGCTAATAAATAAAAATCATTAAAATATATATTTTTATCAATTATAAATGATAAATCTTTTTTAAAAAATTGATATTTATTAATTTTTTTATATTTTATAATTTTATTATTTATTATTTTAAATAAATTATTAATATTTATTATAGCTAAATATATATTTTGATTAATATATAATTTTTTTAATTTACCAAATTTAATTATTTGTATATTTTTATATTTTAAAATTATTTTAGTTTCAAATATTTTACTATTATATATAATTAATTTATTATATTTTTTTATACCTACTTTTTCTAGTATTAAATTTAATATATCATATAAATTATGTAAAGTTTTTAAATAATTATTATTTTTATTAGTTAATAATATTTCTATATTTTTTTTTTCTATAATTTTATTTTTTTTTTTAATATAAATATTACCTTTTTCAAAAATTTTAATTGAATTAATTTTTCTATTAATATTATAAATTATATTATTAATCATTTTTATAAATAAATAATTTCTTAAAAAGGTTAATTTATCTTTTAATGAAATTAAATTTTTATAATTTAAATTTAATAATTCATTTTTTTTAACAAAAGGTGTATTAATAACTTGATAAAATCCATAATTTATTAATAAGTTGATAATTTTATTTTCAATATTTTCTATTTTTAAATAATTATTATTTATATAATTATTGTAATTTATTAAAGTATTATTTTTTTTTTTATATATATTATTTATTCCATAAAATCTAATAATATCATTAATAATATTAATTTTTTTATTAATATTATATTTAAATAAATTTTTATTTATTAAAATAATATATTTTTTATTATATAATTTTATTTTATAATTTAAAAAAAATAATATTTTTAATATTTTTTTTATTGATATTTTTATTCCAATTAATTTATTAATATAACTTAATTTAAGTTTTATAATATTATTATGAATTTTATATTTTTTATAATTAAATACATTATTTATATTTTTTATATTTAAAATATTTAAATATTTTTTTAATATATATATATATATATTAGATTTAGGTAATATAATAATATTATTATATATTTTAGTAATATTATTATTAATATTATATTTATTAATTATATATCTTATTTTATTTTTTTTATATAAAGTAAAAGATATCAATAAATTTTTAGTATTATTATTTATTTTATTTTTATAACTATTTATAATATTTGCAAAATAAATAGGCAAATTATTATAAAATAATATTATATTTTTATTTTTTTTTAATAAAAATTTTTTTTTATTTTCAGTAATAAAATTAATATTTTTATTATTTTCTTTAATAATTAATTTATGGTTACTATCTTTTAAATTTATAATTTCTATTGGAATTCCTATTTCTTTAATAATAATATTTTTAATATCTATAATATTATTTATTGGTTTTATATTTGATAAAACTAATTTTTTTTGAATAAAAAAATTAGATAATTTAAATTTAAAATTATTAATTAAAAAGGTATTATAATATAAAATATTTTTACTTTTTATTTTAAAATTAATTTTATTAAAATATTTAATTTTAATATTTTTAATATTTATTATTTTAGTTTTAATATTTTTATATTTTAAATATGAATAAATTTCTCTACTTAAATAATAATAATAAGATAAATAACTAATATTATGAGGAATATTAGTATGAATGATATAATCATAATCATTTTCTTTACATACTATAAAATATTGTTTATTTATTTTTTCTATTAATATTTTAATATTATTTTTTATATATTTTTTATTATATACATAAAGTATTTCATTATTTTTTGTTTTAATTTTAAATTTATAAAAATTATTTATTTTTTTTATTTTTATTATTTTACCTAAAATTATATTTTTATTATAATTATAATTAATTGGATAAATTTTTTTAATTGATAAAATTTCAATACCAATATCATTTAATAAATTATATAAATTATTAATTTTATAATTAAAAAAAATAAATTCTTTTATCCAACTAAATAAAAATTTCATATTATATTCATTATAATTATATATATATATTCTTTTTTAAGATTGGTTATAATAATTTTATTTAAATCCATAGGTATTTTAATAATTACTATTTTAGTATTTATATATTTAATACATTTTAAAAATAAAAATAAATTAATTTTAAAATTTATTAAATTATTTTTTATATTATTATTTATTTTAATATTAATTAATAAATTATTTATATTATTTTTAATTATAAAAATTATTTTATTATTTTTTATATATATATTTAATATTTTATTTATATTATTTTTTTTAATTAAATTATAAATTATTATTAATGTATTTAATAATTTATTTTTATTAATTAATATTTTTATATATTTATTTTTTTTATTTATTTTTTTAAATAAAATATTTATTTTATTTATTTTTTTTATTTTAAAAAAAAAATTACAATTATTTTTTTTAATTAAAATTATATTTTTATATATTATTAAATTAATAATTATTTTATTAGATATAAAATATATTATTTTTTTTAAAATTTTAAAAAAATTACTTTTTATTTTAAATAAATAAATATTATTTATTTTTTTTTTTATTAATATTTTTTTTTTAATAAAAAATTTATTATTATCAGTAGAATATAATAATATAATATTTTTATAAATTTTAATATAATTATATTTATTTTTATTATTTAAAAAAAAAATATTTATTAATTTTAATATTTGTTTTTTTGTATATTTTAAACTTAATATTTTTTTTTTAATTTTTATTTTTAATAAATTTAATTTATTATTATTATATAGTTTAAATTTAAATAATAAATTATAATTTTGTAAAATTAAATATTTTTTATTTAATTTTAATCTGATATTTTTTTTATATTTTTTTTTTAAAAAAAAATATAAGATTTTAATTAAATAATTAAAATTTTTAATTATTAAATTTTTTTTTTTTAAAAAAAAATATTTATTTAATAAATTATTAATTTTTAAATAAGAAATAATAATATAATATTTTTTTTGAAATAAAAAATAAATTTTGTTTTTATAAAATATAAAATTTATTTTATTAATATTTAAAAAATAATTAAAAAATGAGATAAAATATTTAAATTTATTAATATTTTTAATTATTATTTTCATTTTATATAAAAATATATTAAATTATTATTAATGGTTTGGTAGTTCAAATTTGGTTAGAATACGTGCCTGTCACGCACGAGGTTATGGGTTCAAATCCCATCCAAACCGTATATGAAAAATATTAAAAATAGTATATATAAAATATATACTCTATATATAATAGATAAGAAAATAAAAAATATTAATAAATTAATAAAATATAAAAAAAATAATAATTATTTTAATAATAAATTATTTTACAAAATATATATAATATTATTAAGACTAAAAAAAAGAAAAAAAAAATTAAATAAAAAAAAAAAAWWAAAAAAAAAAAAWWWTAAAAAAAAAAAAAAAAAAWAAAAAAAAAAAAAAAAAAAAAAAAAAAAAWAAAAAAAAAAAAAAAAAAAWAAWARAAAAAAWWWAWAAAWAWAAAAWAAAWAWAAAAAAAWAWAAAAAAAAAWANAAATTAATAGAAAAAATTTATAAATATAATAAGAAAATAAAAATATATAAAAAAAAAAATAAATTAAATAATAAAATTAATTTTTTAGATTTTAAACTTAAAATAAGTTATAAGTCTATTAAACAAATAAATTATTTATTAAAAAAAATTAAAAAAAAAAAACAAATTATTAATAAAAAAAAAAAAAATAATAAAATATTTTTAATATATTATAATAAAAATAATATATTATTTATTAACAAATTAAATAGAATAAAAAATAAATTACTTTTTATTTTAAACTATTTGTTAAACAAAAAAAAAATTAAAAAATTAGAACTTTATAAAATTTATATTAAAATAAAAAAAAAATCAAAAGATAATAAAGGAATAATATCAGTAAATTATAATAGAATAGTAAAAGGTGTAAATATTAAAATACCAATACAAAAATATTTAAATATATTAAAATATGAAAAAATTTATTATGATATATATACTGGAAAAATTTTAATTGATACTTATTCTACTAAAATTATTAAAAATAAAATAAATAATTTAATTAATTTATTAAAATAAAAAAAAATTATTTAATTTTTTTATTAAATTATAATAATTTATTATACCAATATTTCTATAAATTTCTTTACCTTTTTTTAAAAAAATTAAAGTAGGTATACTAAGTACATTATATTTAATATATAATTGATTATTATAAAAAATATTTATTTTCTTTATATATATTTTTTTGTTATATAATTTATATATTTTATTAATTATAGGAATCATATTTAAACAAGGTAAACACCAAGGTGCCCAAAAATAAATTAAACTATATTTAACATTTTTAATTTTTTTATATATTTTATTTTCATTTAAAATCATATAATTATTTTTTAGTATTTAATTTATTTATTCTTTTTTTTTGTGAAGGTTTAATATAATGTAAATTATTTTTAAATATTTTAATAACTTGTAATTTATTTATTTTATATTTATAAATTTTTAATATTTTTTCAATATTATCACCTTCTTTAATATTAATAGTTAAATTCATTTTAAAATAATTAATTATATGAATAATATAAATAAAATAAAAGGTACTTTAGATTTATTTAATAATGATATTGAAAATATTAATAAATTAAAAAAAATAATTAAAAATAATTTTATATTATATGGATTTAAAAATATAGAAACTCCATCTATAGAAAATAAAAATATAATTAAATTAATAAAAAAAAATTTAAATATTCCTTTATTTTATTCTATTTTAGATAAAAAAAAAAATAAGTTTTTAATATTTGATTTAACTATTTCATTAATAAGATTTTTATTAACTAATACTAATAATATATTTTTTCCATTTAAAAGATATCAAATACAAAAAGTTTGGAGAGGTGAAAAACCACAAAATAATAGATATAGAGAATTTTATCAATGTGATGTAGATATAATAAGTTTTAAATATAAACTAGAAGAAATAGAAATAATATTACTTTGTGATAAAATATTTAATGATATTAATTTAAATATATATTTTTTAATTAATCATAAAGATATATTATATGGATTATGTGAATATCTATTTATACCTAAAAATAAATGGGATTTTTTAATAAAAACAATAGATAAATTAAATAAAATAGGAAAAAAAAATGTTAAAAATATTTTAATAAAAAAAATAGATAAAAAATATATAAATAAAATATTTAAAATATTTGAAATTAAAAAAAATAATATTGATTTTTTATTATATTTAAAAAAAAAATTTACTAAAAATAAATTATATGGTAAATATGGTATAAAAGAATTATTAAATATATTTAATATAATTAATAAAATTAAATTAAATAAAATAAAAGTAAATTTTAATTTAAGTTTATCAAGAGGTTTAAATTATTATTCAAAAACTATATTTGAAATAAAAAATAAAAAAAATAATTTATCATTAGGTGGAGGTGGAAGATATGATAATATAGTAAAAATAAATAATAAATATATACATGGTATAGGAATTTCATTAGGTTTATATAGAATATATAATACATTAAAATTATATAAGAATAATGTTTTAACAAAAAAAAAAATTAAAAAAGTAATGATTTTAAATTTTGATATTAATAATTATGTGCTAATAAATAAATATGCAAATATATTAAGAAATAATAAAATAATTACTGAAATATTTTTATATAAAGAAAAAATTAAAAAACAAATTAAATATGCAATAAGAAATAAATTTAATTATTTAATAATAATAGGAGAAAAAGAAATTAAAAAAAAAATAATAAAAATAAAAAATTTAAATAATAAAAAAGAAAATATATTTTATAATATAAAAGATTTAATAAAATATATAATAAATTAATTATATGGAATGTGGAATTATAGGTTTACCTAATGTAGGTAAATCTTCTTTATTTTCTTTATTATCAAATATTAAAGTATTAATAAAAAATTATCCTTTTAGTACTATAACCCCAAATAAATCTATTATTAATGTATATGATGATAGATTAATTAAATTATCTAAAATTTTTAATTTTAATAAATTACAATATAATTATATAAATTTAATTGATATAGCTGGAATAATAAAAAATTCTTATAAAGGTAAAGGATTAGGAAATATGTTTTTATCATATATAAGAAATACAAAAATATTAATTAATATATTAAGATTTTTTTATAATAAAAAAATAATTAATATTAATAATATTATTGATCCAATATATGAAAAAAAAATAATATTAAATGAATTAATAATGAAAGATATTGAAATAATAGAAAAAAATATAAAAATAAAAAAAAATAATATTAATAAATTAAATAAAATATTAAAAATTTTTAAAAAAAAAAATAAAAATGATATAATAAAAATATGTAATGATGAAAAAAAAATAATAAAACAATTTAATTTTTTATGTTTAAAACCAATTTTTTATATATGTAATATAGATAAATATACAAAAAGAGATGAAATATTATTTATTAAAGAATATTTTAATAAAAAAAAAGAAAAAATTTTATTTTTAAATATTAAAGATATAAGAAAAAATAAAAGTAAAAAAAAAATTAAAAAATTAATTAATAAAATATATTATAAATTAAATTATAACACATTTTTTACAATAGATAATAAAAAAAAACAAATATGTTCTTGGAAAATAAAAAAAAATTCATATGCATATAAAGCATCTGATAGAATACATTCAACTTTTAGTAAAAGAATAATTAAAGTAGAAGTAATAAATAGTAAAAAAATAATTAAAAATAAAATAATAAATTATAAAAAATTTTTATCTATAAAAAATAAATATTATATAGTAAAAGATGGTGATATATTATTTTTTAAATTAAAAAAATAAATTTTAATTATATAATTCTTAAATATTTTATAATATTATAAATTTTAATAATTTATAAATTAATAATATTTTTTATATAAAATTTACAATATAAAAATAATTATTTATAAATAGATAAATTAAATTTAACATTAAATTATGAAAAACTTAGAACTTTTTATTCCTTTAATAACACCATTAGATAAGAAAAATAATATTGATTATTTTTCTTTAGAAAAATTAATATTATATATAAACAATTTAAAATATATAAATTATATAATATTATTTAGTAATTTTTCAGAATATAGTTTTATTACAAATAATGAAATAATAGATATAATTAATTGTATAAAAAATAATAATAATAATATAAAAATTATATTAAAAATTAACAATATTTATAATTATAATGATATTGAAGAAAAATTAAGTCAAAATATATATAACAATATAAATTATATAATTATTGATTATCCAAATATTAATAATATATACAAAGAAGAAATAATTAATAATTTTAATAAAATATTTAATAAATTTAAATATTTATTTTTTATTATAAATATAAAAAATAATATAGATGATAATATATTATTAAAAATAAAAAATAAAAATAATAATTTTATAGGAATAATAAATAATTATTTAATAACAAATTATGAATTAATTAATAAAATAAAAATATTTATAAATAATGATATTAAGTTATTTTTAAATAATAAAATATTTAATAATATAGATGGTATAATATCACCATTACTAAATATTTTATTTAATTTTATTTATAATAAAATTATTATTAAAATAAATAATAATCAATATATAGAATATGATGAAAAATATTATAAATTTATTGAATTAATAAATATTTTATATAATAAAATTAATCCTATTTCAGGTATAAAATATTTATTAAATATTATAAATATTTGTAAAATTTATATAAAATTACCATGTAATAATATTGAAAATATTAATTTATATAAAAAAATAAAAAAAATATATAATCTAATAAATTATTAAATTAATTATTAAAAATGAAAAAAATTTATTTTTTATTAGAAAAATTAGAAAAAAAAACCAAATTAAATAAATTTAAAATTATTAATATTTTAAATAAACAAATAAATTTAATATATAATAATAATAATAATTATAATAATTATAATATACAAAATTACATTTTTATATTAATATTTAAATTATTAAATAAAAAAATAAGTTATATATAAATGTATAAAAACATATATATAAATAATATATTTAATAAATTAAGTAAATATTTAAAAAAAAAATATATATCAAAATTAATAATTTTATTAGATAAAAATACAAAAAAATATTGTTTAAAATATTTATTAAATAATATTAATTTTGTAAAAATAAAAATTATAGTAATAAAAAATGGGGAAAAAAATAAAAATATATATACTTGTATTAAAATATGGAAAAAATTAATTATTTATAATATTGATAAAAATAGTATTATAATAAATTTAGGAGGAGGTGTAATAACTGATATAGGTGGTTTTATTGCATCATTATTTAAAAGAGGTTTAAAATTTATTAATATACCAACTACATTTTTAGGAATGATAGATGCTTCAATTGGTGGTAAAAATGGAATTAACTTTTATAATTATAAAAATGAAATAGGAATTATAAAAAATCCTATAATGATATTAATAGATTTTAATTATTTAAAAACTTTACCTAAAAATGAAATTTTATCAGGTTTAGGAGAATTATTAAAATATGGTTTAATTTATAATAAAAAATTATGGAATATTTTAAAAAAAATAAATTTTAATAATTATAAAAATATTCCATGGAAATTAATAATTAAAAAAGCTATTTTAATTAAAACTAAAATAGTAGATAAAGATCCAGAAGAATTATTAGGGTTAAGAAAAATATTAAATTTTGGACATACTATAGGTCATGCAATAGAAAGTTTTTTTTTATATAAAAAAAAAAAAATAACTCATGGTGAAGCAATATCATTAGGAATGATATGTGAATCATGGATATCTAAAAAAATAAACAACTTAAAAAAAAAAGAATATAAAGATATATATAAAACTATATTAAAATATTATAAAATAAGAAAAATATATAAAAAAAATTTTAATAAAATTTATAATTTTATTAAAAATGATAAAAAAAATTATAATAATAATATATATTTTTCTTTATTAGAAAAAATAGGAAAATGTTCATATAATAAAAAAGTAAATAAAAAATTAATTTTAATGAGTATAGAAAAAATGAATAATATTAATGAACAAAATAAAAAATATTAATATAAATGATGAAATAAAATCCTCTTATATTGATTATGCAATGTCTGTAATAATTTCTAGAGCTTTACCGGATGTAAGAGATGGATTAAAACCTGTACATAGAAGAATATTATATTCAATGTATAAATTAGGTCTTTCATATAATAAAGGTTATAAAAAATCTGCTCGTATAGTAGGTGAAGTTTTAGGAAAATATCATCCTCACGGAGATAAATCAGTATATGATAGTATTGTAAGAATGGCACAACCATGGAATTTAAGATATAATTTAATTAGTGGCCAAGGTAATTTTGGTTCTATTGATGCAGATCCACCAGCAGCTATGAGATATACAGAAATAAAATTAGCAAAAATTACTGAAGAAATGTTAAAAGATATAAATAAAAAAACTATTGATATGAAATTAAATTTTGATAATACATTAAAAGAACCAGTTATTTTACCGACTAAAATACCTAATTTATTAATTAATGGTATATCAGGAATAGCAGTTGGAATGGCTACTAATATGCCACCACATAATATAAATGATACTATAGATACAATATGTAAATATATTGATAATAAAAAAATAAGTACAGAAAAATTAATAAAATATATAAAAGCTCCAGATTTTCCAACAGGTGGAATAATAAATTTATATAAAGGAGTAAAAGAGGCTTATAAAAAAGGAAAAGGAAAAATAATAATAAGTTCTAAATATTATGTAATAGAAAAAAATAATAAAAAATATATAATAATAAAGGAAATACCTTATCAAGTAATTAAAAGTAATTTAATAAAAAAAATATTTAATTTAATAAAAAATAATAAGATTAATGAAATAGAAAATATTAAAGATGAATCTAATAAAAAAGGTATAAGAATATTATTAACTTTAAAGAAATATTGTGATAATGAAAAAGTAATAAATAAATTATTAAAATATACTGATTTACAAATTAGTTATCATATAAATAATATAGCTTTAGTAAATGGTAGACCAAAAAGATTAAATTTAAAAAAATTAATATATTATTTTATTGAACATAGAAATAATGTTATTATTAAAAAAGCTAAATATAATTTATATAAATTAAAAAATAATATACATGTATTTAAAGGTTTTATAAAAATTTCAAATAGTATTGATAAATTATTTAAATTAATAAAAAAATCTTCATCTTATATAGAATCATTTAATAAAATAAAAAATAATTTTGATTTAACTAAAAAACAAATAAAGTTTATTTTAAATATTAAATTATATAAATTTACAAATAAAGAAATTAAAAATTTAATTAAAAAATATAAAAAATTAAAAAAAAAAATTATAATAAATAAAAAAATAATTAATTTAAAAAAATTAAGAATGAATATAATTAAAAAAGAATTATATAAAATAAAAAAATTATATGGTGATAAAAGAAAAACATTATATAATGATGAAAATGATGAAAATGATAAAAATGATGAAGAAAAAAATAAAAAAAATGAATTAGAAAAAAAAAAATATTTATTATTTATTACTCATAAAGGTTATATAAAAAGAACATTATTAAAAAAATTTAAAAATCAAAATAGAGGAGGAAAAGGTTATAAAGGTATTACAATAAATAAAAATGATTATATAGAAAATATTAAAATAGGTAATATTAATAATTATATATTATTATTTACAAAATTAGGTAAATGTTTTTTAATAAAAATGTTAATTATTCCTAAAGGAAATAAATTATTTAAAGGAAGAGCAATACAAAATTTTATTGACATAAATAATAATGAAAGAATAAAATCTACAATTTTAATTGATAATAAGAAATTTAAAAATATTAAATATTTAAATAATAATTATATAATAATATCAACTAAAAAAGGAATTGTAAAAAAAACTATTTTAAGTAAATTTTTTAAACCTAGAAAAAATGGTATAAATTCTATAATTTTAAAAAAAAATGATTTTTTAATCGAAGCTAAATTAAATTATTTTAACGGTCAAATATTAATAGCTATAAATAGTGGAAAAATAATAAGATTTAATGAAAATAATATAAAATTAACAGAAAGATATTCTGTAGGTGTTAAAGGTATTACTATAAAAAATAAAAAGGATAAAGCAATTGGTATATTATGTATAAATAATAATGAAAATAATAAATATATTTTAGTAGTTACTGAAAATGGTTATGGGAAACGTTCAATAATAAAAAATTATAAAATTACTAATAGAGGGGGAATAGGAATGAATACTATAAAAATTACTAAAAAAACTGGTAAATTAATATCCATTAAAAAAGTAAGTAATGAAGATGAAATTATTATAATTAAAAAATTAGGTAATATTATAAGATTTAATATAAATTCTATTAGAATAACTAGTAGAAATTCACAAGGAGTAAAATTAATTAAAATAAATAATAATGATAAAATTGCTGATATTATAATAATAAATAAATATGAAAAATAATAAAATTATAAATCTTTTAGAAAAAGAATTAATAAAAAAAAAAAAATATAATTTTAATGTTGGTGATAATATAACAGTATATTATTATAAATCCATTAATGAAATTGATAAAAAAAATATAAAATTATTATTTTTTACTGGATATGTAATTAGTAAAAAAGGTAATAATAAATTTAATAAAACCTTTATAATAAGAAATACAATTAATAATATAGGGGTAGAAATTACTTTTTTTTTATATAGTCCATATATAAATAATATTAAAATTAATAAAAGAGGTAAAGTAATAAAATCTAAAATATATTATATAAGAAAATATAATTTTAATAAAATTAAAAATAAATAGAGAGATTAATCTCTATTTATTCTTTCAATATATTTTTTAGTTTTTGTATTAATTTTAATTATATCACCTTTTTTTATAAATAAAGGTGTATAAATAATAATACCTGTTTCTAAAATTGATTGTTTATAATTTTTATTATTAATGTATTTTGTATTTTTTACTTTTAAAAATACATATTTATTAATTTTTAATGATAATGGTTGATCTTTTATAAAATTTATGATTACATTATCATTTTCTTTTAAAAAAGAAACATTATTTTTACCTATAAAATTTTTTGATAGTACTATTTGATTATAATTTTGTTTATTAATAAAAAAAAAATTATTATTTTTATTATATAAATAAGTATAATATTTAGATTCTATTTCTATTTTTTTAATTTTAGAACCTGAAGAAAAATTATTAGTAATTATATTACCATTCTTTAAATTTTTTATTTTTGTTCTTACAAAAGCATTTCCTTTACCTGGTTTAACATGTAAAAATTCTATTACTTTGTAATAATTATTTTTTATTTTTATATATATTCCTTTTTTTAAATTTGATATATTTATTAACATAAAATTATTTATTCTTCTTTAGTAATTTTTAACATTTTAATTGAAACTATTATTTGATTATTAGGATGTAAAAATTTTATATGTTTATTATTTTCTAAAAGATCTTTTATATATATTTTATCACCAATATCTAAATTAGTAATATTTATTTTAAAATATTTTGGATAATATTTTAAAATAGTTTTAATTTTAATTTTTTTTAATGGAGTATTACATATTGCACCTTTTGAAACTCCAATAGATTTTCCAATTAATTTAATATTTATAAAAGATATAAATGGTTTATTAATATTTATTTTATATAAATCAATATGAAGAATTTTATTTCTTAATACATTATATTGTATATCTTTAATTAAACATATATGTTTATTATTATTTATTATTAAATAAATAATATATTTTTTTTTATTAATAATTTTATTAATTTCAGATAAAGATATATAAAATTGTAAATTAAAATTTTTATTATATATAACTCCAGGAATATATTTATTATTCTTATATTTATTAATTTTTTTTTTACAATTAATATTTAATAATTTATTAATTTTCATATTTATAACTATATAAAATAGGTAATTTTTTAAATAATTTATCAATCATATAATATTTTCTTATTTTTTTTAAAAAAATATTAATAATAATAAATTTATAATCTATTAATATCCATTTATAATAATTTTTTCCCTCTATATTTAATGGTTTAATATTAAAATTCTTATATATAGTATATTCTATTTTATTATAAATTGATTTAACATGTAAATATGATGTACCTTCACATATAAGAAAAAAATCAAATAAATTATTAATTGTTTTTCTATTATCTATAATTTTAATTTTATTATTATTAATAATATTAATTATAGTTTTTATAAATTTTTTTTTATTTAATTTCATTTTTATAAAATCCAGTTCCAGCAGGAATTTTTTTACCTATTATTATATTTTCTTTTAGACCTTTTAAATAATCAGTTTTAGCACTAATAGCAGCTTCACTTAATATTTTAGTAGTTTCTTGAAAAGATGCAGCAGAAATAAAAGATTTAGTATGTAAAGAAGATTTAGTAATACCTAATAAAATTGGTTTACCAATTGCAGGTAATATTGGTTTAGTTTTAATTAGTTTTTTCTTATAAAAATTTAAATATTCATTATATAAAAATATTTTATTTTTATTTGTTATTTTACCTATATAATATTTTTTATAATTACTTTTAGTGATTTTTACAAATTTTTTAATTTTTTTATTAATTTTAAAGAACTCTTCTTTATTTATAATATTTCCTTTAATTAAATTAGTATCTCCACTATCAGTAATAATTACTTTTTTAAGCATTTGATTAATAATAATTTCAAAATGTTTATTATTAATTTGTACTCCTTGAGATTTATAAATATTTTGTAAATTATTAATTAAATAATTTTGAATATAATTTATACCATTTATATTTAGTATATCATTTAAAGAAATTTTACCTTCAGTTAATTTATCACCATGTTTAATAATATCATTTTTTTGAACTATAATTTTTTTATTATTTTTTATAGTATATATTTTATTTTTATTAAAATTATTAGTAATATATATTTTTACATAATTTTTTTTATATATTATATTACTTACTATACCATCAATTTCAGATATAATAGCTTTATTAATTGGATTTCTAGCTTCAAATAATTCTGATAATTTTGGTAGTCCACCTGTAATATCTTTATAATTATAATAAACTCTAGGAATTTTAATTAAAATTTTACCTTTTTTTATTTTTTCATTATTTTTTACATTTAAATATGAACCTATAGATAAATTATAATTATTTAATAATTTACCCTTTTTATCTAATATTAATAAAGTTGGATTTATATTTTTACTTTCTATTATAATTTTTTCACCATTATTTGATTTATAGGTAATGTTTTTAATAATATTATTATATTTTACTATACCATTATATTCAGATATTAATAGTGAATAATATGGATTAATTTTATATATTATATCTCCTATATTAACCAAATCATTATTTTTAAAATATAAAGTACATCCATAAGGTATATAATTATTATATAAAATATTTTTATTATTTAAATCAATAATTTTAATATTTGTATATTTAGAAATTACTATATATTTATTTTTTTTTTTAATATATTTTAATGAATTTAATAATATTATTCCTTTATATTTTGATTTAAATTTTGTAGTTTTAATACTTGTACTTGTAGAACCACCTACATGGAATGTTCTTAAAGTTAATTGAGTACCAGGTTCACCAATAGATTGGGCAGCAATTACTCCAATAGTTTCACCTACGTTAATTAATTTTCCATTTGATAAATTTGAACCATAACATTTAGCACATATACCATATTTAGTTTCACATGTTAATGGTGAACGTACTGAAATATATTTAATATAAGATTTTTTAATAGAATTTAAATGATTAAAATTAATGATTTCTCCTTTTTTAATTATTATTTTATTATTAAATGATATATTATATAATACTACTTTACCTAATATTTCAGTATCAGTAATTTGATTATTATTAATATTTATTCCTTTAAAGGTTTTACAATCTTTTTCTTTAATAATTACATCTTGAACTACATCTACTAATCTTCTAGTTAAATAACCAGCATCAGCAGTTTTTAAAGCAGTATCAGCTAATCCTTTTCTAGAACCATGTGTAGAAAGGAAATATTCTAATATTGATAATCCTTCATAAAAGTTAGAAATAATAGGAAACTCTATAATTTTAGTATAATCTAAATTATATTTTTGAGGTTTAGTCATTAAGCCTCTCATACCTGATAATTGTCTAATTTGTTCTATAGAACTTCTAGCACCAGAATCTAACATCATATATAAATTATTTAATCCATTATTTTTATTTTTAATATTATTTATTACTTTATTACTTAGTTTAGAATTAGTATTACTCCATTCATTAATTATTTTATTAGATTTCTCATAATTTGATATTAATCCCATATTATAATTTTTTATTATATAATTAATTTTTTTAATAGTTTTATAAATTATTGTTTTTTTTTCTTTTGGAGTAATTATATCATTTAAATTGAAAGATGTACCAGATTTAAAAGAATATTTTAATCCTAAATCTTTTAATTTATCTAAAAAATTTGATGTTACAAATATATTGTTAGAATAAAAAACTTTATTTATTAAATCTTTAATAGTTTTATTATTAATTAATAAGTTTATAAACCCTACTTTTTTTTTATTAGGTATTATTTTATTAAATAAAACTCTACCTACTGTAGTAAATATAAATTCATTATTATATTTAAATTTTATATTTTCATGTAAATCTAATTTTTTTAAATTATGTGCTATTATTATTTCATTATAACTAGAAAATAATTTAAATTTATTTTTATTAGTATTTATTCTTTTAGTTAAATAATATAATCCTAATATTATTTCTTGTGATGGAATTATTATAGGTGATCCATTAGCAATATTTATAATATTTATTGGTGACAACATTAATAATTGAGCTTCTAATATAGATTCTGTTGATAATGGTAAATGTATTGCCATTTGATCACCATCAAAATCAGCATTAAAAGCACCACAAACTAAAGGATGTAATTTAATAGCTTTTCCGTTAATTAATATTGGTTGAAATGCTTGTATACTTAATCTATGTAATGTAGGTGCTCTATTTAATAATATTGGATGTCCTTTAATAACCTTTTTTAATATTTTACATATTAATGGATTTTTATTTTTAATATATTTTTTAGCTAAAGAAATAGAATTAATTATACCTTTATTAATTAATTTATTAATTAAAAAAGGTTTGTATAATTCTAAAGCAATATTTTTTGGTAAACCACATTCATATAATTTTAATTTAGGGTCTACAACTATTACTGATCTAGCTGAATAATCTACTCTTTTACCTAATAAATTTTGTCTAAATCTACCTTGTTTACCTTTTAAAATATCTGATAGTGATTTTAAACTTCTATTAGATTCAGATTTTACCGCATATAATTTTCTTGAATTATCTAATAATGAATCTATAGATTCTTGTAATATACGTTTTTCATTTTTTAATATAATATTAGGAGCATTAATAGATATTAATTTTTTTAATCTATTATTTCTAATTATAATTTTTCTATAAAATTCATTTAAATCTGAACTAGCATATTTTCCTTCCTCTAATGTGATTATAGGTCTTAAATCAGGTGGAATTATAGGTAAATTTTTAATTATCATATATTTAGGTAAATTTTTATTTTTACCTTTATGGAATAATTCAATAATTTTTAATATTTTTAATAATTTATTTTTTTTAATTTTATTTTTTTCATTATAAAATTTATTTTTAAAAATTGAAAATGTTTTATTTATATTAATTTTCTTTAATAAAGATTTAATAGCTTCTCCACCAGTTTTTGCAATAAATTTATATTTCTTTTTACTTTTATTTTTATAAATATATTGTTTAATTTTAAAATATTCTTCTTCATTAATAAGATCTAATTTTTTTAAATAACGTCCATTATTTTTTTTAAATTTTAAATTTTTAATATTTATTACAATATATTTATCATAATAAATTATTGATTCTATATCTTTAGATGATTTATTTAATAAATAGGATAGTTTATTTGGTAAACATCTAAAATACCATATATGTACAATAGGAACACATAATTTTATATGTCCCATTCTTTTTCTTCTTACGTTTTTTTTAGTAATTTCTATTCCACATTTATCACAAATAATACCTTTATATATTTTATTTTTATATTTACCACATGAACATTCATAATCTTTTATAGGACCAAATATTTTTTCACAAAATAAACCATTTAATTCAGGTTTTTTAGTTTTATAATTTATAGTTTCAGGGGTTAAAACTTCACCATATGATTTATTAAAAATATATTTAGGTGAAGCTAATTTAATATAAATTTTATTTATATTATTAGTTTTCTTATTTTTCTTTTTATTATTTTTCTTTTTATTAATTTTCTTTTTATTAATTTTAATATTTTTATTAATATTAATATTATTATTAATTTTAATATTTTTATTAATATTTTTATTAATTTTAATATTTTTATTATTCATATTA